>JANQJX010000045.1 GCA_028281425.1 Simkania sp. | reverse complement strand
GAGGGCATCGGGTGTGAGCCTGTGGAGAGAATACGTTGGCAACCTCTATGAAGCAGGAACTAGTAGGAAGCAGCGATGCATGCTTAACTCTCCAAAGTGGTGTTAAAGCACTAGGGAATCCTCTTCGTTTACGGAGAGGAGGATGTCAAAAAGAGAAATTTTTAGAAGAGAAGAATCAACTTTTTGAAAAAATTAAGAATTCCTTTTCAAAAAATCTAAGCAAAAAGGCAGCTCTTTATGAAACATGAAGGGAGAAGCAAGCTCATAAGAAGAAGTGGGGAAGACTCTATCATATTTAAGGGTGGTATTGATGACCTACTTAGAATTGAGAGGGGTGGATTCTGATTGGGCAAAATGACTTTTAACAAGAGCCTTTTCTTTCTCGGCATATTTTATGCCAATGGTTTTCATTTTTTCTTCTGCTTGATTGGTGGGCTTTATTTTTCCTGTGACTAAGTTATTTAAATATTTACGAGTCAAACTTGCAGAGCGCATTTTGGGATAAATTTTGCAAGCAGTATCGATATAGCTTTTAGTTTTTGAATCCACATTTTTATCCATACAGGCCTCTTTCATCTGGCTGAGTTTTTCCAATTCTAAGACCACTCTTTTTTCTTGATAACTTTTTTGGTCGATTTTCTTTTCTGTAAGCAAAACATCGAGAGAAAGCATTTTAAGCCAAAATTCGATATCAATATTGATCAGTTTGTTTTCAATAGGAGTTGCCCCGTCTCCTTTAAATTTAGAGCTAATGGTATGAATAAAGTTAAGGCTTTCGGTTTCATGATGACTCGGAGTAAAAAAAATCATTTCCTTGACTTCTCGAGTGAGTGAAGTGCTTTTTTCAGAAAGACAAACATCAATCAGTTCTCTTTCTTTTGCTTCGTTTAATCCTTTTATCTTGGCTTTGAAAGGATCTGTTTTTTGAGAATCAAAATCTCTGACGAAAGAAGAGAGCTTTTTACGTTCTTCTAGGAGAGAGTTATATTCCCATTTTTTATTTGATTTTTGGTATTGCTCATCGGTTTGTTTAAGGAAATCTCGATAGAGGCCTGCTTTATAGTTAGAAAAAATTTGATCCATCCATCTGACTTCTTCAGAAGTTTGAACTTTTCCCACATGGGGTGTATGAAGTGATTGGCTTTTATCTTCTTGTCCCATAAGAGGAAAAGCAAGAGCTGCCATCACAAAAAAGGTTAATAAAAATTTTTTCATTTTGTACTCCCTGGCTCGACAAATCTAAAATTTTCCACCAAGCCCATACCCATTGTATTAAAAAACCAGCTTAAAAATCAATGAAAGACTTAAAATTTTAAAAATATATCTATGTATATATATTCTATTGTCTAAAAAATAAAAGATTGAAATCAACTTCTCCTTGGAAAAAAACAGCAAATAAGTTAAAAGGATACCACTTTTACGTGGCTCTAAGAATGCGCCTTAAGAATGCGCCTGTAGTTCAATGGTAGAACAGTAGCCTTCCAAGCTACGAGTGTCAGTTCGATTCTGATCAGGCGCTTAGCCTAAGCCTCTTTTATAATTCTGAATTTTATAAAAGGGGAAATAGAAATTAACCAAGACCGAAATTTTCTCAACTTTATTTAAGCTTACTAGAGAAAATGCCGTCGTCAAACAAAAGGGACAAGGCTTGGATCAAACAAAGAAAAAAATAGTATCTGTTAAAGATCTTCTAGCATCTGGAGCTCATTTTGGGCATCAGAAAAAACGGTGGAATCCCAAAATGAAACGCTATATTTTTGAGGAGCGTAATGGGATTTATATCATCGATCTCTCAAAAACAGTAAGACAAATTGAAAATGCTACTCAAATTGTGGTGAATGCCATTGAAAAGCATCAGCGGATTTTATTTGTTGGAACGAAAAAACAGGCAAAGGTTGTCATACGAGAATTTGCTGAAAAATGTGGTGAGTTTTATGTTTGTGAAAGGTGGTTAGGAGGAATGCTCACCAACTTAATTACCATGCGTCAATCGGTAAAAGCTTTAGAACGTATTGAAAAACAAATCGTTTCAGGAGGAGATGGGTTGACGAAAAAAGAAATGACCCTTCTTATGAAAGAAAGAAGCAAACTCGATAAAAATCTCTCAGGTGTGCGAGGAATGCGAAAAATTCCAGGGCTTCTTGTTGTTGTCGATCCGAACAAAGAGCATATTGCTATTGCTGAAGCGAATAAACTTGGGATTCCAATTGTGGCTCTTGTCGATACGAATTGCGATCCTGATCCTATCGATCATGTCATTGCTTGCAATGATGATGCTCTAAAAACCATTAAACTCATCATTCAATTTCTTACAGAAAAAATTATTGAGTGCAAAAATGAGCTGAGTATTGCCATTGAAATCGAAGAGAAAGCAGAGCGTTTAAAACAAGAAACCCATGTTGCTGAAGAGATTGTCAATGAAGAGAAAAGTGAAAAAGGGGAATTGAACAGATGAATCATGAAATTACAGCCCAACTTATTATGGATTTGAGGCGACGTACAGGGGTTGGGATGACAAAATGTAAAGAAGCTCTTACTGAAGCAAAAGGGGATATTGAAAAAGCCATCCATATTTTGCGCAAGAAAGGAGTGGCTTCTGCGGTAAAAAAAGAGTCGCGAGAAACAAAAGAAGGGGTGATTGGTGTTGGAGAAAATGAGAGTGTTGTAACCCTTATAGAAGTGAATGCCGAGACCGACTCTGTGATCCAAAATGAACGCTTTAAAGAATTTTTAAGCAACTTGTGTGAAGAAGCCTTATCTCATAGAAAAAATTCAGTAGAAGATCTTTTAGCATGTAAGTATACGAAGCAACCTCTACTTTCTATTGATGAATATAGAGCAGAAATTGTACATTCTCTAGGGGAAAATATTCAGGTTAAACGGATCTTAAATGTTGAAAAAATCAAAGGACAATCGATAGGTGTTTATTCTCATATGCAAGGTAAAATCGTTGCAGTTGTGATTTTATCAGGAGCAGAAAATGAAAAAGCTTTAGCAAGAGAAGTGGCAATGCATGTAGCAGCCGAAGCTCCTGAATTTTTAAATATGGCCCAAGTACCTGAGGAAGTGAAGAAAAAAGAAGAAGAGATTGCCCGCTCTCAGATTCAAAAAAATAAGCCAGAAGCAATCATTCAAAAGATTCTTAAAGGAAAGTTAAATGCCTTTTATGAACAGTCTTGCTTGGAATCTCAAAAATTTATCAAAGAACCTTCACTTACAATCAAAGAATTTATAGGTCAAAAGGGAAAAGATAGTGCAAAAAAAATTGAAATTGTAAGATTTATACGTTGGCAAATGGGAGCATAGAGTTTTTCATATATTGAAAGGAAGACAAGCAGCCTACAAACGGCTTTTACTCAAATTATCAGGAGAGTCCTTAAAAAGAAGTGATTTCTCTAATGTTGTTGATCAAAAGGCATGCCACTTTATTGCAGATCGCATTTGTGAGATCTATGCTTTAGGGGTTCAAATTGGTATTGTCATTGGAGGTGGCAATATTTTTCGTGGCATACAAGCAAAGCAATTTGGTTTTGCTCGTACGCCAGCTGATCATGTGGGGATGCTCGCAACGACAATCAATGGGCTTATCTTGGGACAAGTACTTTCAACAAAAGGATGCAAAATCCGTGTGATGAGTGCTCTAAATTTTGGTGGTATTGTAGAATCTTATAATTGGAATCATGCCCTTCATTCTCTAAGCAAGGGGCATATTGTCATTTTTGTAGGGGGAACAGGAAATCCTTATTTTACAACCGATACAACAGCAGCTATGCGCGCAAGTGAAATTGATGCTGAAGTCCTTCTTAAAGGGACAAAGGTGGATGCTATTTATGATAAAGATCCTCTAAAGTATCCCAATGCCATAAAATATGAGTCTTTAACCTTTACAGAAGCGCTTTCAAAAAAGATGCAAGTCATGGATGCAACAGCAATTGCCATGTGCCGAGAAAATGGAATTCCCATTCATGTCTTTAATCTGTTTTCAGAGGATGCTTTGCTAAAGGTTATATGTGAAAAAAAAGGGGGGACCCTCGTAACAGGAGAATAAATGAGAGTATGACTATTATGGATGAAGTTAAAGAAAACATGCAAAACGCACTGCATCATTTTGAAGAGGAGCTCAAAAATCTTAGGACAAACCGTCCTAATCCAGCGATCCTTGAAAATATTGCCGTTGATGCTTATGGAACTGAAATGAAGTTGCGTGATTTAGCTTCTGTTTCTGTCATTGAAGGAAAAAGACAACTTCTTGTTTCTCCTTTTGACCCTCAAATGCTTGGGACAATTGGTAAAGGCATTGAAAAAGCTAACCTAGGCCTTAAGATCATTGTTGAAGCAACAAATGTGCGTGTTTCTATGCCTCTTATGAGTGAAGAATTGCGCAAAGGAATTGTAAAAGAAGCTAAAGACAAATCGGAAAAAGCAAAAGTGACAGTTCGAGATTATAGGCGGAGAGCAAATGATAAAATCAAAAAGCAAAAAATAGACGGCGAAATTTCAGAAGACGAAAAGAAGAAAGCAGAAAAATTGATTCAAGAGCAGACAGAACAGTTTTGCAAGAAAATAGACCAATTTTGCGCTTTAAAAGAAAAAGATATCCTTGAGGTATAAATCTGAAAAAAGCTAGAATTAGTTTGCTATCTTGTGTCTTCAAAGCTTATGGCCCCATCGTCTAGCCTGGTCTAGGACATCAGATTTTCATTCTGGCAACAGGGGTTCGAATCCCCTTGGGGTCATCTATGAGGCTTTAGCTCAGTTGGTAGAGCATCTCCCTTTTAAGGAGAGGGTCGTTGGTTCGAGCCCAACAAGCCTCACTCTTTAACGCCTTTTCTTAAAGGAACTTAAGAAAAAGCTCTTTGGCATTTGCTTATCGCACATACACCAAACGGTGCAAAACCAAACGGTGCAAAAATGGTGCGCTCAAAAACAGTTTTGCTTGGCAACAAGAGACCCTCCAACCTACACTTAAAAATTTACTGAGGGTGGTTATGTCTATTTTCAAAAGAAAACTTAAAACGGATACTCATGGAGAGCAGTTGTTAGGATAAAAGGATATCTGACGGTTTGCAAGTCTTTCGATCGAAAGCAAGAGGCTGAAGACTGGGAAAAGGATACCAAAAAGCAGATTAAATTAGGACAATTTCAGTTTAGCCAGCACAAAAAGCTTTATCAAAAATAGAGCGTAAATCCTCTTCCTTCAGGTGGAGGATCTAGAGCTCTCAGGCGCCTTTTTGCAGCTGTTCAATGGACTCCACGCAAAGCAGACAAGGAACGCCCCTCCTACAGAGCCGGCAAAGTAGCCCTGACTCCAATTTCTTCTTTTGCTTCGCGTATAAGAGCAGAGATTGATGACTCCTCCTCTTCAACATGGCCTGATACTAAACCGTAATAACCATCGTGGTACCCTGTATTTTTGCGAAGAGATAAAAGAATTTGATTCTCCTTTTCGAGCAGAAGATAAACATTCAAGATTGCAGAGGATCTTTTTTTTTATAGTGGGCGTTTGAAGGCTCATTGCCTAATCTCCCTATGAGTTTGGATGCTTATTGTAACTTATGTTATCCCAGACATCTATTAGGATCTGATGTAGCGTTTCTTTATTTCTCTTCTAGCTTGGGATTCATTATACCCTATCCAGTCTCTAAGAGGGATCCCATCATGTAGGCGAAACCAATTTTTTAAGCTCAAAACCTGGACAGAAAAGTTAAAGAGACTATACCATCTGTTCTTGATTACTTACCTCATTAAATATAAGGAGTTTAAAATGAATGCACTTGTCTCTTCAAGCTATTCAGATTATGCTGCAAAGATATCAAGTTACTTGCCAAAAATTGCCTCGTCAGAGCAGATCGGCAGAAACCTAAAGACAATTGCTATGCCGGCTCTTGCGTTTTTCGCGGAATCAATGGTTCAAGAAACTCGGGCTATTGGCTACGTTGAGTGCATCGATAATTGCGATGAGCACCGCGATGCTCATCCACTTGCTAAATTAATATGTTATGTATTATCTGCCATCTTTGTTAAAAATTAACTGAGAAAGTGAATTGAGAGATTTTCTAATCAGTGTGCCAGGAATGTCTGTTGTTCTTTTGCTTAAGCTGTTCGTGTCGTCTTTTGTTTTATGTTTGGGTATTCAGCTTTTTGATTTTAAAAAGCTGACCCCTTTTTTCTCTTGGAAGAGATGGATCAGTATGTTCCTTCTTCTTGCAGCCCTTCGTATTTTCTATGGTGCTTTGCATTTTTTTTTTTTTTTTAAGGCATGGACGATCCCTAGTTCATATCTTTGTTGCCAACTGCTTTACCTGATAGGAGTTCCACTTAAACGTTGGACAGGGGATCATGGATGGTAAACCTGAAGGAAGTAAGAGTGAAAGAGAAACTGATCCAGCTGGGTGCAGAGAAACTGGCCGAACTGCTGATTGATATTGGCACAACTTACGCCGAGGTAAACTGCCTCATTGAGCGTTTGGTTGCAACCCCAAATGAGAACGTAAAAAGATTTACGAAAAAGCTCTCCGAACTGAAGAGATCAGATCGTTTTATCGACTGGAAAGAGTCGGATGCTTTTTCTCTCAAGCTAAGAGATCTTCTCGAAGACCTGGAGCTGGGTACACCCTCTCCGTCTCAAGGACTAGAACTCATCACGGCATTCATTAAAACGGATAGCGCCATACTAAACCGTTGTGATGACTCCAATGGGATGATTGGGCAAGTCTATTCTTATGACGCATGTAAATTGTTGATTGAGTATGCCAAATCCTGTGAAGAGAAAGATAGGGTAGAGAGCCTCATTTTTGATCTGATGCTGGAGGATGATTTTGGGGTGCGTGATGCGGTATTAGACCGAGCAATCGACTATCTTCCACAGCCAAATATCCGGTCCCTTATCACAAAATTTCAACCCCAAAGTGGGATAGAAAAAGATCAATTTTTAAATTTTCGTTTTACAAAAACGCTAAGACTTTAAATTGGCCAAGTATAGATTTTTTATCTCTACGTTGCAATAGGGATTTTTGAACTTTTGTACAGGAGATTGCATCGGGCGGAAAAAATACATGTTCAAATTTCGGCGGTCAATTTTTTCAAAGTACTTTATAATTCGAGGTTCATAGAGGTGTAAAAGATGTGATCCGCTGAGTTAAAAAAAGCATATTACAGAAAGATCCAGATGATGATGGTGTTTTTTATGTTGGGGTAAAAAGCACCGGAGTTTTTTGCAGATGAGTTTGTTCTGCTCGTAAGCCGAAATTTGAGAATTGTAAGTTTTTTGAAAAAGCAGAAGAGGCTCTTCTAGCTGGTTTTAGGCTATGGAAACATTATCGTCTGCTATCACATCCAGCGGCACAAGTCTTCAGACTTTTCAAAAAGAGATGTGGGATGACATTTGTTACCTATGGTCGAGCGTGTCGCTTAGGGTTGGCATTGAAGCAAATTAAGGAGAACAAAGCTGTGATTGATGTACAGATCGATTCGGGATATGATTCAGGGAGTGGATTTCGAGATGCTTTTTCTAAAATCATAGGAACTCCACCAGCAAAATCAAAAAAATTAAAGCTTTTAAAAGCAGATTGGGTGGATACTCCTCTTGGACCTATGATTGCAATTGCTGATGAGAGAGCTCTCTATCTACTCGAATTTGTCAATTGCCGTGGATTAGAACGTGAAATTAAGAGGCTTCGGAATAAACTCAGATCGGCAATTCTAACAGGAAAAACAGAAATCATTGACTCCATAGAAAAAGAGCTTAAAAAGTATTTTAAGGGCGAGTTGAAGCAATTTCTTACACCAATACAGATGATTGGAACTCCTTTTCAAAAGAGGGTATGGTCAGAACTTAAGAAAATTCCCATTGGAGAGACTTGCTCTTATTCCGATATTGCTAAAAAACTAGAAAATTCTCGAGCTGTTCGCGCAGTTGGAGGTGCAAATGGAGCAAACCAACTTGCTCTAGTAATTCCCTGTCATCGAGTGATCAATGCGGATGGCCAACTCGGAGGTTATGGAGGGGGCTTATCTCGAAAAAAATGGCTACTTGAACATGAGGATAAATATGGGAAGTGATGCTCAAAGATGTTTTGGAACAGGGAAAGAATTCTATGCAAAGTCCCATGATCAGGAATGGGGTGTTCTTGTGCACAACGATCGACAGCTTTTCGAAATGCTTTGTTTAGAAGGAGCGCAAGCTGGCCTGAGCTGGGAGACAATCCTTAAGAGGCGAGAGGGATATCGATGTTTGTTTCATCAATTTGAACCAGAAATTGTGGCAAAAATAATGGATAGGAAGCTTGAAGAATTGCTTAAGAATTCTGCAATCATCAGAAATCGTCGAAAAGTATTTAGTGTAAGAGAAAATGCTAGGATATTGCTGAAAATTCAAGACGAATTTGACACATTTGATACCTATCTTTGGGGGTTTGTAAATCATGAGCCCATTGTCAATCATTTTGAAAAAATAGAGGAGGTACCTTCACGCTCTGCTATTAGCGATGAGATTTCAAAGGATTTAAAAAGACGAGGGATGTTATTTGTAGGAACAACAATAATTTATGCATTTATGCAAGCTGTCGGAATGGTAAATGATCACTTGATACAGTGCCCATGCCGTTTAAATTCTAAAATTTGAGAGTTATAGAGTGGAAGAAGCATGAGAAAGCCGATCAATGTTTCTACGTTTCAGTATGAGAACCATTATAGGTAAGGTAAGGTCACTATTATGAACGTGATCTGGCAAGCCTTAACGCACACATCCTGGTGGGTTTTTGCATTATTTTTCTATCTTCTCAAAATCGGTGTAGATACTATTAAACCTCGTGTTATCAACATAAAAAAACTCTTTATTCTTCCGGGGATCTTTTTGGCTATTTCGATCAATTCCTTACTCTTTTCTTTTCCAATTACATTTTTAACTTTAGCTATTTATGTAATAGCATTGATTACTGGAATTGTAGGAGGGTGGATACTTGTTCGCAATTTAAAGCTGAGTTTTGACCATAATTATCACCTAGTAAAAGTACCGGGGTCTTTTATCTGAAGTGCAATAGTGGTGCATTGAAAGCCAAATCATCCAACTTTAATCAAGAAAATTCAATAACATTTTTTCTATATGGCTCTTATACCCCAAGTTGTTACCAATTTGCACCATCGACTGAGGGATTGCCTTGAAATAGTATTCAGGGATAAAAATTTATTTCAAAAAAGGGTAAGTGTTGAGATCTTTCATAAGAGAGTTTTATTTTTTCTTTGACTGTCACTCTTTTTCCCTTATATAGTTAAAAATAAAGACAAATAAGAGGACATAATGGCCGGTGAATTTGAGAGAATTTTGGAGTTTTTTACTTTGAGTCCTGAAGAGAGGGAGTCTCGATTTTTAGATATTTTTGAAGATGCTGTTGAGTATTTTGAACGTTTTCGTCATATCATGAAAACAGGGGAGCCTAAAGAAAAAAAAAAAGCTCTTGAAAAGATGTTAATGATGAAAAAAGCTCTTGAGGAAGAGACACAAAGAGTGATTCAAAAGACGGGGTTAAGTGAAGAACAGCTTGCTCGATTTGCAAATGATCCCAAAAATTTTTCTTCGGAGCAATGGGAAGTCATCAGAAATACGCAAAAGAGGCTTAATTCAGGTGTCTTAGATATTAAGAAGAGTATAGCTCCTGAAAGTTTAAAAGAAGGAGATGAGAAAGTGGAGGAAAAGAAAAAAGTTAAAAAGCGGCCTAGAAAACCCAAAAATTGGATTTCTTCTTAAAACCCCGGATTGCCACCTATTTTGCGGGATCGGCTTTTTGAATAAGTGCAGATATGAGATGAGCACCTAGCTAACTGTATTTTCCCAATTCATAAAGGTGTGATTAAATTTGCTTTTTAGCAACTGGGGCAACTTTTACACAAACGCGTCAAGATGACGTATGCCATACAAAAAGAAATACAAAACTCTCGAAGAGAGCATCAAAGCTTTGTCCAAGAAATGCAGTATAAATCCAAAAACCATACTTAATCCAAGTTTATCACTTAAAGGTAAATGGTTCATAAATCTTTTTTTATGTTAAAAAAAGATTTTAAGAAACAAAGCTCAGGTAAAAAATGTTGATGCAATTTCGCATTTATGTCGTGATGCTTCTAATGGTAGCGGTTTGCATGCAGGCGATGGATTGTCAAAGGTAAAGTAAAATAGATAGCAAAAGGGACGATAAAGTGCAGAGGTTAGGTAGACTTATGGAAAGAAGCAAAGTCTATCTGACTATCAGA
>JANQJX010000097.1 GCA_028281425.1 Simkania sp. | reverse complement strand
GTCTTCTAAAGAAAGCCGGTCTAAATTGAGTCCTTTAGAAAAGGTTTTTGTATCGAGGGTGTTTAAATGCATAAAAATAAAACGAAATCCATTCCAGATTTTGTTGGTAAAGTTTTTAAATTCTTCAAAACGGCGGGGATCTAGATCGATTTGCATCGAAGAAGTTGCACTTGCAGTCAAAGCCATTCGCATAGCATCAGTTCCGTATTCAGCAATGATTTCAAGAGGGTCAAGAACATTTCCTTTGGATTTGGACATTTTTTCCCATTTTGAGAACACTCCTTTAGGAAAATTAGAATGAAGATCAAGGGTTTTTTTTTCTTCTAAAGAGACATATGCAATATTTCCTTCTTTATCTTGTCTCCAGTAGGATTTGCCATAAATAAGACCTTGAAGAGAGATGGTTTCAAAAGGGGGCTGATCCATGGCATATTCTCCCATCATGATCATACGTGCTACCCAAAAGAAAAGAATATCATGTCCAGTGATCAGCATTTGATTGGGATAAAATTTTTTCAATTCATTGGTTTGATGGGGGTAACCAAGAACGGTAAAAGGCCAAAGGGCAGAAGAAAACCAAGTATCTAAGACATCTTCATCTTGAGTCCAAAGCTCTTTTTCTTTTTGGATTTGTGGCGGAATTCCTTCTCCTTCATAACAGATCATTTGAGTTGGATCTTCTTTTTTATACCAAATCGGGATCCTATGCCCCCACCAGAGTTGGCGAGAAATGCACCAGTCACGTAAATTTTCAATCCAATGAAAGTAGGTTGGTTCCCATTTTTTAGGAAGGATTTGAATGCGACTTGAGCAAATAGCATCTATAAGCTTTTCTTTAAAAGCACTCATTTTAATGAACCATTGTTTAGAAAGATAAGGTTCAATGGGTGCTCTCGAGCGATAAGAAATTCCTACCCTATGGGTATAAGGCTCAACTTTTTCTAATAGATTTTCTTTTTTTAAACGTGCAATGATGTGCTTTCTTGCTTCTTGCGTTGACATCCCTTCATATTCGAGGCCATTTTCATTTAAGGTCGCATCGGGATTTAAAAGATTGATCATCTCAAGATGGTGCCTTTGTCCCATTTCATAGTCATTTAGATCATGAGCTGGGGTGATTTTAACCGCACCCGTTCCAAATTTAGGATCGACAAAAGGGTCCATAAGAATAGGCAATTTCCGCCCAACAATTGGCAAAACCGCTTTTTTCTCCGTAAGAGATGTGTAGCGTTCATCTTTAGGTGAAACTGCAATTGCAACATCAGCAAGCATTGTTTCAGGACGTGTTGTTGCAATGGTTAAATATTTTTCGCTTTTTTCAATAGGATAGCGGATGTAGTAAAGAAAAGTTTTTTTTTCTTCATATTCAACCTCGTCGTCGGCGAGTGCTGTTTGGGAAATAGGATCCCAATTGACAAGATAATCCCCTTGATAGATCAATTGATCATCATAGAGTTTCTTAAATAAAAATCTCACAGATTGGCTAATGGATTCATCCATTGTAAACCGATGACGCATCCAATCACATGAGCAGCCAAGTTTTTTAAGCTGCTCAATGATTCTTTTTTCATGCTCTTTTTTCCAATTCCAAACATGAAAGAGAAAGGCTTCTCTTGAGTAATCTTTACGCCTTTTCCCTTTGGTTGCCATCAAAAAACGCTCGACAACCGTTTGTGTGGAGATCCCAGCATGGTCGACTCCAGGAACCCAAAGGGCTTCATATCCTAGCATTCGCTTCCAGCGGATGATGATGTCTTGCAAGGTGTTGATAAGGGCATGTCCCATATGCAAGGCCCCCGTTACATTAGGGGGAGGCATCACAATGCAAAAGGGCTCTTTATCGGAAAGAGGGTCAGCATGAAAAAAGCCTTTTCTTTCCCAAAAGTAATACCATTTTTCTTCGACGATATGGGGATTATACTGTTTTGAAGGCTCTTCCATGAACATGATGGTACCCGATTGAAACTCTAATTTGCTACTTCTTTTTTCTTTATGAATTTCGGTTGATATCAATTTCAATCATTCAATTCACCAGTTAGATTTACAATTAGGGGTTTAAGCAGTTCCATGAATAACTCACCTTACGCAAAAGAGCGTTGAAAGATTTTTTTGAAAGGGGGATTTTTTTTCTGATCAAAGGAAAAAAATGACTCAAGAAGAACTGCTAGATA
>JANQJX010000031.1 GCA_028281425.1 Simkania sp. | reverse complement strand
CCAGATCTCTTGAAGGTCAAGCAAAGAACGTCACAGTCAAAAGAGAAGGCATGCATTGGGATGTTTCGATTCAATGCGAAATAGAAGTTCAAGAAACCGTGCCGCATGCATCTAAATCATAGGAAGCAGCGATGCATGCCTACTCTCCAAAGTGCTGTTAAAGCACTAGGGAATCCTCTTTGTTTACGGAGAGGAGGATGTCAATTTTACCAGAAGTCATTTTCTGACACAAATGGATTGTTGAATAAATGGTTATGACAGTTTCGACGATGCTTCCAGCACCAAAACCATAAAACATAAAATTGCTTGCAAGGGAGAATCTATTCCAATTGAGAAGTTGTATGGCTAAGTTAGAAATCGCACCAAGGGTGATTCCAAGAGAGGTTGTGAGGACTTCTTTTGGCACAAGAAAATAGTTGTGATTAGGATTATTTAGTGGGATTGAATTCACATGACTTGTCATTTGTCAAACCTCATTTTAATTTAATTAAAAAAATTGTGGTTTTCTTATAAATATAAGATGTTTTATATGAAATTTTTAAATAATTAGTTCATGTTTCTTATTAAAATATCTTATGCGAAAATTAAAGATAAAATCAATTAGACCAAAAATATTGTTTATTTTGTGAGGCCTGATTTTTATAGATCTCCTCTGAAGAAATTTTTATCACTTTTTTTCTCGATCCATTCAAAGATTGATTGGCACTAAAGAAACACTCGTTTGCCTCTTTCAAAAAAAGGGGCAAGCTTGAAAAAATCAGCTTTATTTTTTTATCCCAAGCTGGTTTCTGAACTGATAGGAGTTTGACTTTTTGTACGGAAAGGTTTTTATTTTGAAAGATTTATAAAATTAAATGTTTAGTTATTTGTTTTTCATTGAATCAGAATAAATTTTAATTTTTATTAATTGCTTTACATAAAGAAGTGGATTGATTAATTAGAAGTTTAAGATAAAAAGATCTTGTATAGGAGTTATATCCATGAAGAAAATAGATGTTCTTGTTTGTATCTTGCTCTCTCTTGGAGGCTTGAATTGGGGATTGATTGGTCTTTTTGATTTCAATCTCATCGAATATTTTGTCGGAAGAACTTGGTTAGACCGTTTGATTTATGTAATTATTGGAGCTGCTGCGATCTATCAAGCTGTGAGTTGGAAAGCCATTAAAAAACGCCAAAAATAAAACAAAAAATGGAATGTCAAGGAGTCAAAAGATGTTTAAAAAACTAGATAATTTAGCAGTTTTTTTACTTATTTTAGGTGGGATTGTTTGGGGATTTATAGGACTTTATCGACTAAACTTAGTGACTTATGTTTTTGATCGCGAATGGATCATTCGTATCATATATGTCCTGTTTGGTCTTTCAATGATCTATCATACCCTTGTTTGTAAAAGTGAAAAGAAAAGAAGTTCAAAGCGTTGAAAATATGATGGTATGTTCAAATCGATAGATTTTGGGACTACTTTCGAGCTTAAGCTTTCCCATTTGAACCGAAGTTTTAACTTATTTGATTGGTCATTTCTGCGCCTTTTTCTAGTCCCTATTTCTCTACCTAATCTAAAAAAATCCACATCCTCTGTTTTGGTGATACATCCAACTAAATTCATTTAGATTACAAAACTTATCCATTCAGGAGTTTCTTGGCGTTTCTGAAAACACTCGTACATCTCTTTTCGAAGGAGATGGCATGCGAAATGTGGGCTAAGGTGGGTCCACCTTAGCTCGGTGCTCATCTCATATCTGCACTTAATTCAAAAAGCCGATGTCGCGAAATAGGTCGTTATCCGGGGTAAAATCTCATTTAATTTCCATTTTATGATTGATTTTTCACTTGTTTAGATGAGCTGTTTTCGATTACATTGCTTCTGTGGTGTTAAGAGATAAATGGGGTGAGTCATGAAACAGGGGATCTTTCTTTTAGGGTTTTTTTTGAATTTATCCTTACTTTGGGGTGAAATTTCTGAATTCAATACTTTTTTTTTAGGAGAGGTAAAAATTCATTATACTGATAAAGAAGATGCACAGCCATTTGGATTATTTTTGCTTAAAAGACATTTTTCTCCTGAAAAAAATGTCTTTATCGATTCTTGCTATTTGATTGCTCCCGAAGAAGGGACTTTTTATTTTGAGCTAATCTCTTCTCTTCAAGAAGATCCGAATGAATTTTTGGTTTCTAGTCCCAATTCAAATCTTGTAGGGAAAGGGGAGTTGATTGGATCTATTTGGGAGTGGACGAAACAAAAAGAGAACATGAGTTTTGAAGGAGATGATACGGTAATCATTCAAGTGCGAAATTCCATGTTAGAAAATGGGACTTTTTCTTTTTCGACGCAAATCTATTTTCAGGAAGGGGAGTTTTTTAATCTTTTTGCTACTTTTACTTCTCTTCTTTATCCGGTAAGTAGTGAAGTAATTGAGAGTTTACTAGGGTTGGGTTGGAAAGAAAAAGATCACAAAAGACAGGGAATATTAGAGGTGAACCGTTAGGTTACATTCAAAAGCTCAAAGATTTGGGAAAAGCTTTTAGCCCACATTTCTGCTATGTTGAATGTCAAAGTTAAACATCATGACATTTTCAAAGCTTTAACATCTGCAGTCGAGCCTGGTGTCATCAAAAATTCAACTGAAAATCCTTCAAGCGTCACAATCATGTGAACCTTACGCTCCAAAAAAATAGCTCTTTTTTGATGCCGTATCACCATGAAACTTTTTGCTTCGAAAAAGCCGGCATCGAAAAATCTTGTGATCAGGATTGACGATTTTTCTTTTCATGGTTTTTACCTTATAGGGTTGCTTAAAAGCTGAATTTTTTGGTTTTTAACTCACCTTACGAAAAAACCAGGATGAATCAAATAGAATCTTTTGAATCTGGGTTAAATCAAAAAAATCCGCAATATTTTATTTAACATTAGCGACATTTTTTGATTCAATGGATGAATCCTGGTTTTTTCGTAAGGTGAGTTTTTAACTTGCTCCACAAAAAATCTAGTTTTTAAACAATTTTCTTATATTTTTGTGAAATTAAGAAAAATTTTCATATTTAAACTGTTCATAAAGGATGGAATCTTCTCCATTCCAATCAATATCAAAAGTGAATATTGCAGGAAGAGGCATACGTAATTTTAAAGAACGGAGGATATAGGTACAAAAAAGAAAGGGTTGGGAGATAAAAGGGGTTATATCATCTTTCGAATAAATCACATCTTTGGCATTGAAGAACTTTTTGATAAATTTGATGAAAGTATTGTCTGGATGTTTTGATTTCCATCCATATAATAACATTCCAAAAGCAATTTGCTTAGAAAATCCCACTTGAGGAGTGACCATAGGATTGAATGGATTGAAAAAAGCATCTGTTAAATTATCTTTTTTTTGAAAGAGGTGCAGGCCACTTGTTCCACGTGGATTACATTCAATAGCATAGAGTTTTCCTTTTTCATTCTCTATAAAATCGAAGGCAATTTGCCCAGTAAATTTTTCTTGTTCAACAAACGTTTTTACCCAATTTAAAATAGGGGAATGTTCAATTGCTTCAAAGTTCAAACATGAATGATCATCAATTGCAAATTGTAGGGGATAAACGACATGGGCAGTAAGCTTGCCTTGAATCGAAATACTATAGGAACAAAATTTTTTCCCATGAATAAATTCTTGGGCAATCCAAGGATTTAGAGGATCGATCACAACCTGTTCAAGCTGATTGAGGGAAGAGATTTTGATCACTTTTTGAGCGGCCCTTGAATAAGAAGGTTTTAAAATGAAAGGCATACAAAGAGAAGGCAAATCATTTTTCTTTAAATCATTTTTTGATTGGATTAAAAAAGATTTTGGAGCTGATTTTTTCATTTGCTTTAACTTAGAGTTAAAAAGCCATTTGTTATGTAATTCATCGAGGATTTTGTAGGGGGAGCAAAAGATTTTACAATGAGCTGATAAGAGATCAAATCCTTTTGATAGACAGAAAATTTCTTCGAAAGTAGGAATAATCATATCAATTTTCTTTTCTGAGATGATATGAGTTAAAGTGGTAATGAACTCTTTCGAACGAAAGCGGGGGCTTGGAATGAAAAAATTTTTTTTAACTGCTTTTGAAAAACGGCATAGATGAAAGCGTGTAGAGTCAGCTGTATAAACTGTATGTCCTTCTTCATGAAAACGGCGAGCAAGATCTAATGTAAAAGTAGATCTTGCTCCTGTAAGCAAAATTTTTTTGGAAATGACATTGCCTTTATGATTGATGTATCTTATTTCTTCAATATAGTTGGAAAAAAATAATTCTCAATCGAAATTTTCAAAATTTGTCATAAATTTCTTGAATTAGCTCCCATTTCGTGGTTTTTTTTTTGAAAAAAGCACACAAGAGTGTTTTTCGATACACCCAGTAAATTTTCGAAATTTCTTCATTTAAATTTTGGGGATCAAAAGGTTCTAAGCGCTTTCAGACGGCTCCTATCTCAAACCCTTAAGCAGTTTCAAAAAACTGCAAGAAAAATGAGCGAAAGCCCAGA
>JANQJX010000014.1 GCA_028281425.1 Simkania sp. | reverse complement strand
TATTGGCTCATACCGTTTGTATCAAAATCAATATGAGAAGAGGGAATAGACCTCTTCAACTTGAGCGGATCTTAGCATGAAAAATTCGCACATCGCGTTAAGTTATTTAAGCGAGAAATAAGAAAAGTCGGGCATCGCATTAAAAGAGGAAGTGACTGCGGAAATTTTTACGTTTGGTTTCTTAAAAAACCAAAACCTTTCGTAAAAGGTTGGCAAAACACAAACGGCTCGAATAAGCATTTCTTCGAGTTTGGCAGCTAAAGCTTTCCTTTTTTCTGGATGTGTTTCTCGCAGCGCTTGATTTAAAAGCTTTTTATATTCTGGATGTTCAAAATTACTTAAATTAAGCTTGTTTGTTTTTGTCTTAAAAGCAAGTAGAGTAGAGAGCGGATCACTGGTAGGTGCTCCCCATTCAACCATCGCAAGTTGAAAGTCCTTGGCTACTCGCCGCGTATAAAACTCGCGCCAAGGACAGGATTCGATCAGGCAAGAAATACCGAGCACGGACTCCCACTCTTCTTTCAAGCTTTTTGCAATGCTTTTTTTCCTCTTGTTATTGGGAACCATCAGTGAGATCGGCGGGAAATTGTCTTTCGTGAGTCTAAGTTCTAGAGTGGCCGCATGAAAATAAATACGCGCTCTTTCAGGATTGTAATGGATAAGAAAGTCGGCTTCTTTGTGCTCCGTAAGATGGCACGGCAGAAGGGTAAAGGCGCTCTTCTTTTCGCAAGGAAAGATGTTTTTAAGCTTGTTTCGGTTCACGCTTGCAGCTAGGGCCTTTCGAAAATGTAAATTATGGAGTGGGAAAGAAGTTGTGTTAATGGCAAACCAGGAGATTTTTGGAGCGGGAAAAGAAACACTGCCTACATCTGTTTCTTTAACGGCAAATTCTCCTTCTGCGCGGTTAGGAATCTCGACAAAATCTAACTTCCCTTCTTTAAAGAGACGTAAGGCGTCTGATGTCGATGATTGGACAACAGAAATGTGATCGATTTTGACTGTTTTCTTTCGAAAAGAGCGGTTACTTTTTTTGAGACTTAAATTCATTCCCGTTGTTGGATTTTCCAGACAAAAAGGGCCGTTGGATACAAAATTTTCTCCCCGCTGTTCGGCCCATTGAGAATCTTTGGTCACAACTTGAGAAGGTACAGGGTAAAAAAGAGTATGAGCAAGGCGTTCTAAAAAATCAGGAGTAGGATATTCGAGATCGATGATGAGGGTATGGCGATTTTTAGCCTTTATGCCAACTTTGCTTAGAGGTGTTTTGCCTCGCTTCGCTTCTTCTGCGTTTTTGATACAGTAAAACAGTTCGGGAAAATCCACGGGAAAAGAGGGCGTAAGTGCTGTTTTCCATGCATATTCAAAGTCATAAGCTGTCACAGGATCGCCATTTGACCAGTAAGATCTACGTAAAGTGAATGTGCATGTTTTTTGATCACTTGATAAAGTATAGGATTTAGCAAGGGCGAGCGTAGGTTTCCCTTTTTCATCGAATCGAGTGAGTCCATCAAATAACACCCTTAAAATTGTCGTCGTGTTCCGATCTCCACCTCTTCTCGGATCAAGTGGCGCTTTCGCCTCTGAGCTGATACGTAAACAAATTTTCCCTTTCTCTTTTTTCCACCTCGCGCATATGTCTAATAAAGTCTTTTTGAAAAGCTCTTTGATCTGGCGATGAGCATAGATAAGAAAAAAGCTGATGTGATATGTGCCATGTAAGCTGATGCAGACAAGAGCAAGAGACTCAAAGGACGATGGGAAAGACTGGTTTTTTAAAAAAGCCACAAAATCATCCAGATCGCTACTGATGTGAGCAAAGAGAAAGTCTTTACCCTCATCGAAAAAAGAAAGCGTTTTTTGTGACTTTTCAGAGCAGCCCAAGAAAAGGCGAAAAAAATGACAAAGCAATTCTGTGGTTAAAGTAGCTTGCATGACGACTGGGTAGAGTGAGTGGAAAAACGTATCGATCAGTTCTCCCTCTACTTTTGGAAAAGTCTTTTTCAAAGCGGTGACATTTTCTTCTTTTTTCTCTAGTAAACCACCATTATAATCGCGAATCTCTCCGACCCGAGATTCGAGAAGAGCTGCAATTTTTTTTCGCGCCAAAGCAAAATGGACTGCACCATCACTGCGCATAAGATCAGGGGTTTTGGTGAGCTGAATGTGAAAGACATTGACTTCCGTTTCACCAATGATGGTCACGCGATCAAGGATGAAGAGGAAAATCGGATCGGTTTTTTTTAAGAGCATTTCTAGTGACTTCTCTTTTTTTTTCTTTTGGCGCACAAGAAGAAGAGTAAAAAACAGTTTTTCTGCTTCCACCCTGTCAAAAAAAATCATCATATGTGGACAGCTAGGGAAAGATTCGACTTCTCGCATTAAGACAGTGGTATTTTTCATAATATCTTCCTCAAAGCATGTGCCAAACGTCCTGGGAGATAAACGTTCGATTTTTTTGGTAATTTCCGTTGGAAGAGTGTTCCGTAAAAAAGAGATCTCTTTTTTGAGAAAGGGGTGACCATCTTCTTTTTTTAGTTCCAAATAGAAGGTTTGAATCGCATCACCTTGTTTAGAAAAAGGACAAAATGACTGATAGACAGGCCGGATGTTTGGGAAACCTTTTTGTGTGGCAAGCAAGAGTTCATCTTCCCCAAAGTATTCGTATTTTGAGGTGAGATGAACCGCTGTAGCAACTCCAATAGCGTGATCCTCTCTTCCAATGGGAAAAATGCGCAGTTTCGCAAGGCTTTTTTTATAGTGAGCTGCTTGTAAAATTTCCATCAATTGACGCTTTACAAAATAGAGCGAGAGGAAAATGCGTCTTAAAAGCATAGAAGGGCGCTTTTCTCTAAATTTTTTTGTGATAAGTGCAGAAAAAAGGGAAAAAGAGTCAAAAATATCATCCTCAAAGAAATGGGGACATCGGAGACAAAAATGGGCGAGATCGGTTTTGATCTGTTCTATGTTATAGTAATGGAATTTTCTTGAATCGTAATTCAAGACGCTCTGATAGGAACGAAAGCATTTCAGGCAAGTTTCCTTAAAAAATGGCAGGGATTTTTCTGCGAATTTTACTCCTTGCGGCGTCTCAACTAGAAATTTTATTTCCCCTGCGGCAAAGCGAGCCGTCGAAAAAGGGTCGATAGCAAAGTCCTGGTGGGAGAATTTGAGCATTCTAATGTCTCGACTTCCCAGGAGAAATTGCTTAATCCCGTCGAATAGAGCGATTTCTGTCTGTTTAAAAAGGGACTTAGTGAGAAAAAAAATAGAAAGCGATCCTGGCAGAGAATCCGCTTGCCATGCCATCATAGGCAGATGAGAGACAAACCAGTTAAAAAAATTTGTTTTCTGGAGAGGAAGGCCATCAAAGAAAAAGTAAAAGACCTTGCAGAGTTCTTGCATCTCTTCCTCTTTTCTCTCTGCTAGACAGGTGAAAGAAAAAGGTAGAGTAAAAGCCTCTCTGGAAATTGTCCACAAAGCACGCTGCGGTGATTTTCTCTTGTGGGAAATTTTTTTATCGTTTGGTAGACTGATTAGCGCCATAACTTTTCCTCTTGGATAGATGTGAGCTTAAAATCCATGGAGAAAAAGCAAAAAAAAAGAAAGCGCCCCTTACCGAAATAAAGGGCACTTTTGCCTCCCTTGTGTATTTTACGCTTTTTTTGAGTAAAACCGAGGGAAGAGCTCGAGTAAGCAGAGCAGAAGACTACTTTGCTAAAAAAAGAACGCAAAATGTGACGGGGATACGAAAAAAAATACTTTTCGAATCCAGGGAGTAGTGTTGTCAATTTTTCTCCTTGGGTTCGCGTCAGTGGAGAGCGTCGAACTCTTCATTGACACCGGACTCCCTTCGGGGAGTCCTTTTTTGTTTGAAGGCTCGATTGTAGGATCATGGCCGGCTTTAAGGCAAATATTTTTCTTAAAAAAAAGGTTGCTTAAGTTGGTGATTTGTTACCTGAAAAGCAGGGCACTGACCATTAAAAAACATTTTTTAAAACCTCTTCTCTGAAGAGAGGGTTACAAATTGATAAATTTCGTGCCCCTATTTTATGACGATATCTACTTTGATCTATCATGCATAAACATGTCTATGATATGGAAATCTCTTTCAGGTGAAAGAAACAATACCGGTTTTTCTTCTCAAGTGTTCTCTTACATCCCTTATTACTGCGGAGTAACGGCAATTTCTTATTCGTCAATGTGTTATTTTCCGTATAAGGTATGTCAATTGAGTCTCAGAAACGGAATGGTGGATATGCTCAGCGTCAAATGTGCCGAATCTTATTATCATTTGCACATGGTTTCCTGAAGAAAATATGGGGACTCAAGAAGAAATGAGAAGTACTGAGCTAGAGTCCATACAAAAGAAAATTCTCGGAGGCAAAGAACGGAATGTGTCGGGAGTTGAGCTGATTGGTTACATTCTGGGTAGCTGCGATGAAGGAGAATCTGACGTTGCTTTTGCTGTAGATTTGCTTTCCTATTTTGGTGGATGGGATGGTCTTTTTCAAGCTACGCGCTCAGAGTTAGAAGAACTTAAACAACTAAAAATCAATCAGATAGATATGATTTTAGCAATTAGCAACCTTCGAAAAATGATGAAAACAAAAGAGAACTAATGTATAATAACTACGAAACTTAAGTAGAGAATAGAGCTATGCTTTCAAAATATCTTTCTCCTAGAAACGACTTATCTTTTAAGCGTATCTTCAATGAAGATCGAAATAAAGATATTTTGATACATTTTTTGAATGACCTATTGCCTATAGACCGTCCTATTCGAGAAATTAATTTTCTTAAAACGGTACAGATTCCAGAGATAGCAGCTCTACGCACTTCTATTGTCGATGCTATATGCGAAGATGAAAACGGGGAGAAATTCATTGTGGAGATGCAAGTCTCCCATGAAAAACACTTCCCAAAAAGATGTCTGTATTACGCAGCAAAAACCTATTGCTCGCAAAGGATCATTGATCATGAATATCAAGATCTAAAAAATGTGTATTTTCTTGCCATCACGAAATTTTCTCCTTTTCCTAACAAGAAAGACTGGTTTTCTCATATTGGGCTAAAAGACATGGAAACAAACGAACATGATATTCAATCCATTCAACTTTTCTTTATGCAGCTTCCTCTTTTTGCAAAGAAGAAAGAAGACATCGAAGGAATGACAATTCGCGAAAAATGGGCGTATTTTTTCAAATATGCAGAAGAGACAACAGAAGAAGACTTAAAAAAGATAGTAGGAGACGATCTAATCATCAAAAAAGCTTATGACGAGCTGGATCGATTTTCTTGGTCGAAGGAAGAGCTGCTTGAGTATGATTCGGTGGATATGAAGCTATGGGCGGATCAAGGCGTAAAAAAAGCTGCTGAAGAAAAAGGACACGAAAAAGGCCTTAAAGAAGGCCTTAAAGAAGGACGTAAGGAAGGCCTTAAAGAAGGACGTAAGGAAGGCCTTGAAGAAGGACGTAAGGAAGGTGAAAAGTTGAAAGCCATTGGAATAGCAAAAAAACTTCTTCAAAAGGGTATTATGTCTGCTGAAGAAATAGCTGAAATGACCGAGCTAGATATCAAAGAAGTACAAGCGTTGGAACAGGCCAAAGCTAACAAGACCTAGCGGAGAACAGAGAAAATATGGTCACTACGAAAGAGAAAATTTCTGTAGAGATAATAGAGCTCTACCCAAACAGAGCAGAAAATTCCCCATAAAAGTTTCACGAACGGGGTTCT
>JANQJX010000233.1 GCA_028281425.1 Simkania sp. | reverse complement strand
ACAAATCAATTAAACAAAATGCAAGTCTAGAAAAGTCGCCTACAAAAGTTATACATACACAGAAGACCCACATATTTGCTTCGATTATAGCCTACTTGTAAATTGGAAATATTGAGAGTGAAGACAAAGTTAAGCCATTTTTCTTTGAAATATAAACTCATCATCAGAGCAAATCAAATGGCATTTCAAGAATTGAAGAATTTACAACAACAAGCTGTCTTTTTTGCGTAAGGTGAGTTATTAAAAATAGTTCCCTATAAAATAGAAAAAATACTCACTGATAATGGAATTCAATTTACGGATAGAGCTCAGAGAAAATATGCAGCTAAAAAACATGATTTGGAGAGAAGCTATCGAGAAAATGGAATAGAACATAGATTGACGCGATACTATCATCCTTGGACAAATAGACAAGTAGAATGCATGAATGGGCCTGCCTTGAATTGAAACTTAAACAACTAGTTCATGCCATCCATCTTTTAGAATTGATGCATTGACTTAGTTTTTCACTTTTACCAAGGTGAATATCCTTCCTTTTTATGCAATGATGCATTGGCAGCAAATTCGTGTTTTTTGCATTTCTTCATACATTTTGTTTTCGATTTTAGGATCTGAAGAAGTGTTTGTTAATGATGGCAATTGTTTCACCGGTTTATTTTTTTTTTCCAACGACTTGCTTATATATTTTGTAAATCCTGGTTGAGTCGTGCAGTAGGGATGAAATAATTTTTGTTCAATAGTTAATTTAGCGGAAGTTCTTTTCTCATGCGGACTAAAGCTTTGACTTCTACAAGACGAGTGATTTGAAATGGTTAATAGGGTTGATGAATGGAATTTTGAAGAGACTGGTGTGTTTTTAGGGAGAGGCGTTGAACTGGATAGTGGTGATAGGTTTGATGCGTTTGAATTAAAAGAGGTTAGCTGAATAGTTGTTGACATACTATTTTTTCCTTATTTTAAGATGATTAAATAGCGGGATTTTTTTGTGTTTATCGATATAAAAAACATCAGAATACAAAGATATCATCTCCTTGCAGAATTGATTTTTTTTCGCCTTAAAGGGTATATAAAAATTTTTTTAATGGGCTTTAGCTTGCATCTCTCTGAAACCTCTTTTGAAAAGAGATGTGGACTGTTTTCGGAAACGCCAATAAATTTTCTCTTAGCCCATATTTCGCATGCCCCCTTTGAAAAGGTGTGTGTGAGTGTTTTTCAAGACTTAAGAAATTCTCGAATGGATAAGTTTGCAACCTCACCTAAAAGAATTTATTGGATGTGTGAGCGAAACAAAACATATGGTTTTTCTGGAGTAAGCACACAAAATACAGGTTAGATTTTAGTTTATAGAGATTTTTTGTTGTAGAGAAAATAGAAAAAAACTATTGATAGGAATAAAGAAAAAAGAGCTTTAGATGAAAATTTTACAGTCTATTTTTTTTCTATTACTTTTAACAGGTTGTTTTTCTCGTCATGAACTGATGACACGAGAAGGATATGCTGATGTTGAAATGGGAATAAGCTTAAAAAAGGTAGAAAAAACTTATGGAAAACCTTATAGCATCTATTCCAGAGGAGATGGACGAGAGACCTATGAATATATAGAAAAAATTATGATGGGAAATCAGATTGTAGAACAGCGGCGTTACTATATTGTGATAGAAAATGGTAAAGTGATTGGAAAATATATGAAAATTTCAAACCCTCCCCCTTTTGAAACCATCTATTCAGATGATCCTTACCCTAACTACTAAAATGGTATGATCCTTGACATCCTCCTCTCCGTAAACGAAGAGGATTCCCTAGCCCAACTTTCGCAAAATTTAACTTAAGTCACTAAAAATGAACGTTCCACTTTCCAAAGACACTACAAAATCG
>JANQJX010000216.1 GCA_028281425.1 Simkania sp. | reverse complement strand
CTTATCGACTTCTTCATTACATAGAATATTGTTTAAAAAAACAAAAAGAAACAAGAAGCTGGCCTACGATTAGACGACTGCTTCGTACCCATGCATATTACGCTTACCTTGCAGCTATCCCTCGTTTATGTAGGGTAAATAAAACAATTGCATTTGAATTTAACCCCAAGTTGCTACCAATTTGAGGTTTAAGAATGGATCAACTCAAGTTTTGCATATTTAGCAATAAGAGAGCGTGTGGTATTCGTATCGGGAAAAAAGACATCATAGGTCATCCCTAAAGAAGTTTCATAAGCTTTTTGAACCCTTCCTTTCCCAAAATTTTTATGAAAAACAAAAGTTCCAACAGAAAAACCCCTTGAAGAAGGATCAGCTTTTAATTCCATAACCTCTTCTTCCTCACTATTGAATTTCAAGAGATATTGTGAAGGAATCTCTCCTAAAAACCGACTCGGAATCATGGTTTTCGATTGTCCCCATATAAGGCGATAGCTCGAACTTGTGAGATAAAGATATTCCTTTGCACGGGTCATCCCCACATAACAAAGCCGTCTCTCTTCTTCAAGTGCATCCACTTCATTTTTAGAATTGAGATGGGGAAAAAGGCCTTCTTCCATTCCGACGATAAAAACAAGTCTGAATTCAAGTCCTTTTCCATTATGTAAGGTCATAAAACGTACTGATTCTCTTTCTACCGATTGATCAAGACTTGATTTTAGAGAAATTTCCTGAAGGAAATGAAGAAGTAAAGGTTTTTCTCTTTCTTTGCCCCACTCGGTAGCTTTATTGATGAGTGCTTCTAAATTCTCAAGCCTTTCCTGAGCTGTTTCAGGATCTCCTTTTAACATTTCCTTATATTGACTTTGATAAATCGCTGTTTCAATAATTTTTTTCAAGGAAGCCCTTTTTTTGCATAAATCTTTAAGAGAATCAATAATATTTAGATAATTCAAGAGCCCCTGATGTTGTTTTTTTGTAAGTTTACATTGAGGAAGCTTGCCTTCGACGAGCTCTTGACAAAGAGAAAGAATAGGTTGTTTTAATTCTTCAGACAATTCACGCCATTTATTTAATGCAACCCGACCAATACCTCGTTTTGGCAAATTAATTGTTCTAGCAAAAGAAAGAAAATCAAACTGAGAGGTTGCGACTCTTAAAAAAGCTAAAATATCTTTAATCTCTTTTCTTTGATAAAACGAAATCCCCCCAATAATGATGTAAGGAACTTGATATTTTAGAAAACAATCTTCTAAAGAACGGGATTGGGCATTTGTACGATAAAAAATTGCACATTCATTCAAAGAGATATTTTCTTTCCGTGTAAGTTCAAGAAGTTTTTCAAGAGCAAATTGAGTTTCTTCACTTTCATTTCTTGCCTGATATACCCCAATTTTTTCTCCTGCACCCAAATCACTCCAAAGTTTTTTTTCATACCGTTTTGTATTATATTTAATAAGAGCATTGGCCCCATTTAAAATATTTGTTGTACTTCTGTAATTTTGTTCCAAGGTGATGATTTGAGCATTTTCATAATCTTTTTCAAATTCTAAAATGTTATTTAAGTTTGCCCCTCGCCAGGAATAAATAGACTGATCAGGATCTCCAACCACAAATAGATTTTGATGCCTTGCTGTGAGAAGTTTTGTAATAAAATATTGACTGCAATTGGTATCTTGATACTCATCAACCAAAATAAAAAACCACTTTTTTTGATATTGTTCTAATACATGAGGAAAATCTCTCAGCAGTTGAACTGTCAAAAACAAAAGATCATCAAAGTCGACAGCCTGGTATTCCTTGAGTTTTTCCTGATAAATTCCATAAGCCTCCTCAATAAGAATATCTATAGAAAGAGAGGCTGCAGATGAAATAGGCTTTGGTTTTAAAAGAGCATTTTTCCGATTTGAGATTTCGATACGAACCGATTTAAGTTGTCCCTTGTCATCTTTATAACCCAAAAAAAGAAGCACCTGTTTGAGAAGTTGTAAGCTATCTTTTTCATCATAAATTGTAAAATCATTTTGATAGCCAAGATAATGAATAGATTCTCTTAAAATTTTAGCTCCTAACGCATGAAATGTTGAAGTTAAAACGAATTGGCTAGAGAGAGTTTTGATGCGAAAACGCATTTCTTCCGCTGCTTTATTCGTAAATGTCAAAGCCAAAATTTCATTCGCTGGAACTCCCAGTTTGAGTAAATGAGCAATCCGGCAAGTCACAACCCGAGTTTTACCCGAACCAGCACCAGCTAAAACAAGCATAGGCCCTTCTAAATGCTGAACTGCAAGCTCTTGTTTGGGATTTAAATTTAGCGTAGATCTGAAATCTTTATCTTCCTGACTCAAGAAGAATACCCTCGCAACTAGATAAGTATAGAGATGGAATATAAAATTCCCTGCTATACTTGATACAGATGAAACTTATAAAAAGCTCCATTTTATCATCCTAAGATTTATGAGTAAAGAGAGTGCTTAAATCGAGTTGATATTTCTCTTCAGGGATTTCAATTCCAAGCGACTCAAAAATGAAAGGCTTACTTTTCTAATGTAACCCAAAAAAAATCTGTGTCTTCTCATAGAGCCTTATGGGAAAGCCTTGAACTGGCATTTTTTATCTCAATCTCTTTTTTTATCAAAAATTTAATTTGGCTTAAGTCACTTAAATTTCAATGGATGATGTCAACTTCAACCAAATCAAATTTTCGAAAAAATTAAGAATTCCTTTTAAAAAAGCTCACAGCTCAAGGCACTCCCCTTATGTATTAAACTCGCATTTATGTTAAGATGAAGAGATTTTAAAAATTTAAAGAGGGAGAAATGAGTCTTTTAGATCATGTCAAACCAATTCCTCCCGATCCGATTTTTGGATTGGGAGAGCAATTTATGCAAGATAAAAATCCAAATAAAATCGACTTAACCGTTGGTCTTTATTACAATGAAAACTTAGAAAATAGAACCATGCGTTCTATCGCTCATGCCGAAAGAAAACTTCTTGAAGCGGAAAAAAATAAAACCTATTCGCCCATAGGAGGGCATCATGATTTTTTGGAAATCAGTCGTAGACTTGTCTTTGGTGCTTCATTAAGCACACAAGAAAAGAAACGTTTTATTAGTGTTCAAGGAATTGGAGGGACAGGAGCTCTCCGCATTGGGGCTGACCTGATTTCCCGAGAAATTTCTAAAACTGTCTACATTTCTGATCCTACTTGGCCCAATCATTTGGGAGTATTTTCTGCTGTGAATATGGAGATCAAAAAATATCCTTATTATAACAGAAAAGATCACAACCTTGCCTTTGGACCTTTGTTGGATATGCTTGCAAAAGCACCAAAAAAAAGCATTGTTGTGCTTCATAATTGTTGTCATAATCCAACGGGATGTGACCCTGATCAAAATCAATGGAAAGAGCTCTCTTCTTTGATGCTTAAGCGTATGCTGATTCCCTTTTTTGACATTGCATATCTCGGGTTTGGACAAGGAATTGAAAAAGATCCTTGGCCTATTCGTTATTTTTCTGAAGCTGGACATGAGCTTTTCGTCGCCCACTCTTTTTCCAAAACCTTTGGTCTTTACGGGGAAAGGGTAGGAGCTCTCCACATGCTTGTGAAAAATCGCAATGTAGCAGAGATAGGTCAAACGGTTTTCAAAAGAATTGTTCGTACAAGCATTTCCAATCCTCCTATCCATGGTGCTGCTCTTGTTGCAATCGTAATGCAAGATGAAAAGCTAAAGAAAATGTGGCAAGAAGAAATCGATGACATGCGTTTGCGCGTCCAAGAGATGCGTTCAGAGCTTTCAGATGCTTTCAAGCAGGAATTTGGTACAGATAAATTTTGTTTTCTAAAAAACCATTTTGGGCTATTTTCCACGTTAGATCTTGGAAATGAAGAAATCGAGCACCTGATTCGAGATTATGGAATTTATTTAACAAAGAATGGACGTATCAATTTAACAGGGTTGAACAAAAAAAATATTTCCCGATTCGTCCGAGCTATTATAAAAGTCACTAGGTGAAAAAAGTTTCCTATCGCTCCTATTTTTTTCTCTTTCTTTTTCTAGTAGCTACTTTCCATCTTCCTAAAAAACAGGTGGAATCTCTTAGAGAGACAAGTCTGATTTTCACATCTTTTTTGTGGAAAAATTTTGCTTCTACACGCGCTTTTTTTACTTCTTCTTATGATCGATCCAAAAGACTTGAAAAAGAAAATCATCACTTAAAAAAACAAATTAAGAGACTCTCAAAAAGATTCATCATCAAAGATCAAATCGATGAAATCCAAAATTTAGAAGGGAAAAGCATTAGACAACCTTTAACTGCCCATGTGATTTACCGTGACCCAAATACATGGTCTTCAACTTTATGGATTGATGTAGGAAAAAAAACAAATCAAAAACTTGGTTACAAGGCTATTTGTAAAAACAGCCCTGTTTTGTTAGATGGAAGCTTAATTGGTGTTGTAGAATGGGTGGGGAAGAAAAAAAGCCGCGTGCGGTTGATTACAGATGCAAGACTTGTGATATCTGTTCGTGTGGCAAGAGGAGAGATCGAAAAGAAAAGACTCTTTCAATGGCTCGACCCTTTGATTTTAGAATTAAGGGATTCTAAATTTACCTCTTTACCTGTAGATGAAAAAAAAGAATGTTTAGAAAAGCTTCAAAAACTCAAACAAAAACTTCAGGGAAAAGAAGAAAAAACCTCTTATCTTGCAAAAGGAGAGCTTCGAGGAACAAGTGCTCCTCTATGGCGCTGTCATTTGCCAATTTTAAAAGGCATTGGATTCAATTATGATTTTGCAGACGAGTTTGGAGGACCTTATGAACTGAGAAGTGGAAAACCCTATGATTCTCTCTTAGAAGGAAAAGAGCAAGTTCTTTTAAAAAAGGGGGATCTTTTAGTGACAACGGGGATGGATGGGGTTTTTCCTCCCCATATTCCTGTTGCACGTATCGTAAAGGTCATGCCTCTTCAAGAAGGCGCTGTTTCTTATGATATCAAAGCAAAACTTTTGACTTTAAAAATCAACGACCTTAAAAAAGTCATTGTTCTACCTGCTTTAGCATCGAATGATGCATCTTAATTAGTCGTCCCTGAAAAAAGGGCGATGTAACCTAAGTAAAAATTCTTTAGATATTTTTTAAAAATTTAGCAATATACTGGTTTATAATCATTTATTTTT
>JANQJX010000215.1 GCA_028281425.1 Simkania sp. | reverse complement strand
AAATGAGATCTTTATCAACCATTGCCTCTGCAAGATAGGGGTTTCTTCCATAAAAATTGGCTAAATTAGCAAATTGAGCACGCAATGCTGAATTGATTTTTTCAGGAGCAGACTCCATCTTCCCTTCTATTGCTAAAACAGGCTCAGCAGCTCCCATAATAGATCCTGGATGGGTTGCAATAAAGCGACACCCATAGGCAAGCATGGCTCCTGCTGAAATCGCCCAATTATCGACATAGGCAATGATAGGAATGCCATCTGCTAAATCACTTTTTTGCAAAAGGTCCACGATTTTAAGAGAGGAAAAGACTTCCCCTCCAGGTGTATTGAGATGAAGAACAACAAAACGCACCCCTTGTTTCTTAAAAGATTCCATAGCAAATTTCACATAAAGATAGGTCGATTGATCAATCCCTCGAGGAGATGAAATGGTTAAATACCCAATTAAATTTTGCTTCGTCTGACTATAATGCAGATGACTTTTAAATTTTTTATCCAATTTGTCTTGACTTATATAATCACTGACAATGCCTGGATAAAGGGCTTGTTCTCTTTGACCATTTTCTTTCATAAAATTGTTTGCAAAAGCATCATCACTCAACACTCTAAAAACAACTCCAAAAGAGTCCATTTTCTGTCTATTTAAAATAAGAGGTTCAAAAAGGTTTTTCTTTTTTCTTTTACCCTCTCTGTTTTCTTCTTCATAAATAAGCTGATAAAAAGGATCTGTCATCGCATCGACAAGCTGAGATAAAAGCGCTTTTTCTTTCCCCTCTTTTCCAATCATTTTTTTAAGCAAGAATCGCATGCGATCCCAGTCAACCTCTCCTTCTACATGATAAGGAATGTCTCCCCAAGCCACAAAAGGAGTGATGATCAAATCGTCTGCTAAAAAGGGTAAAATAGCAGCAGCACCTACCGCTTTTCCTTCGATATAGACAACAACTGTTTTTTGATTCTTTTTTTTGAGTTCAAAAAGTACCCCAGCAAAATGCAAAATTTCTTGTAAATCTCCTGAAGAAGAATTCAGTTCGATGATGATTCTGTCTTGACTTGTTCTTTCAAAGGTTTCGATTTTTTCAAAGACTGTTTTTAATTCTTCATGACCTAAAAATCCTTTCATGATAAGAAGATCATCGGCAAAAAGGAAACACTTAGACCCTAACATAAAAAAAAGCAAAAAAAAGCGAAACAATGCTTACCTCTAATCAATTGACTCCCCTTAAAAAAAATAGGATTCACTAAATAGAACCTTCTGAATCTCAATCAAATGCCATTTGACTCAATTGAATTGTTCAAAATCTTTGATTCGCTTTATCTCCCGCTTTTGTGTAAGGTGAGTGACTTAAACCCAAAGGATTTTTTGTAACCGAAGTCCCATCTTGGTTTTAATCCAAGGTGACCACTTGTAAGGCTAGAATTTTCGAAGTTTCACTAGATGTTAGGCTACACAGCTTTTGGGGATAGGGTTCATGCAATCCATTCCAAAAGCTGTAAATGGTTTAGAATCAATGAGGCAATAAAAATTCTAGCCTTACAAGTGGTAAACTTGGGTTAAATGCGCAGTATAGAAGATCAAGGCATAAGAGGTCAAAATCTCTTTTACTCGAAGGTGAAGTTTTAATCCGCATCGCATACCCACTTTAAAAAAATCCACAGGCTCTGTTTTCCGATACATCTAATCAACTCTTTTAGGTTAGATTGCAAACTTATCGATTCGAAGATTTCTTGGCTTTTCAAAAAACACTCACGCAAGCCTTTTCAAAAGAGGAGGCATGCGAAATACAGGTTAAATATGTCATAGGCTTTTTATGCGACTTGGGTCTCAATAAATTCCAAAATGCAGTGCAACGTTTTTTCCAAATGCTTTTTTGTATGAGCAGATGAGATAAAAGAGGCTTCGTAAGGTGAAGGAGAGATATAAATCCCCCTTTCTAAAAGGAATTTAAAATACTTTTTAAAGAGCTTTTGATCTAATGCTTTTAGATCCTCAAAAGAGTTGACTTCATCAACTCCCCAAAAAAGAGTAAACATGCCACAGACACTTTGAAAAGTAGCTTTGCTTCCCTTTTTTTTAAGCTTTTCTTGAATCGGAATTGCAAAATAATCCGTTTTTTTTTCTATCTCAGAATAAAACCCTTCTTGCATAGCAAGCTTCAAAGTTCTTATTCCCGCTTCCATGGCAATTGGATTTCCAGAAAGGGTTCCTGCTTGAAAAACAGGACCTAAAGGGGCCAATTGATCCATGATTTCTTTTTTTCCCCCAAAAGCAGCGGCTGGGATCCCCCCTCCAATGATTTTTCCAAGACAAGTTAAATCGCTTTCAATATGGTATAATTTTTGAGCTCCTCCAGAACTGACTCGAAATCCAGTGATCACTTCATCAAAAATCAATACCACTTTTAACCGCTCTGTCTCTTCTCTTAAGAGATTCAAAAAAGGAAGAGAGCTTTTGATCACTCCCATATTTGCTGCAATAGGTTCCACAATGACAGCTGCAATTTGATTCGCATAGATCGGGTTTCTAAGAACCTTGCGAAAGGTCTTGAGGTCATTAAAGGGAAGAGAAAGGGTATACTTGATGCTCTCATCTAAAACCCCCTCTGAAGAAGCCTTTGTCTTGCATTCACTTAAATAAGAGCCTGCATGCGTGAGAAAAAGATCACTATGTCCATGATAATTTCCATTAAATTTGATGATATAAGGACGCTTTGTATAGCTTCTTGCAAGCCGAACAGCTGTCATTGTTGCTTCTGTTCCAGAAGAGACAAAACGCATTTTTTGCATGGACGGGAAAGAGGCTTTTATTTGCTCAGCTAACTGACTTTCTACTAAAGTTGAAAGACCAAATGTCGTTCCTCTTCCAATAGCCTCTTTGAGAGTTTCAATCACTTGATCCGGAGCATGACCATGAAGCAAAGCGCCCCAACTCATGCAGTAATCAATAAAAGAACGTCCATCAGCATCAAAAAGAAGGGCTCCTTTTCCTCGACTAGCAACCAAAGGATTTATCCCAAGCTTCTTAAAAGACCTCACAGGAGAATTGACCCCCCCTACAATAGTTTCACAACTTTTTTCAAAAATCTCTTGATTTTTACTTTGCTCTAAAACATCCATCAAGCTCCCTTCGATTCAATAAAAGCCTATCAACTTTTCTTGTTTTTCAACAAGTGATTCCCCCAAATTGGAACAACTTGGGGATTTAGGAGACTGCCTTGAAATGGAGAATCCTCGTCTAAAGGCGCTTTTCTCCTTAGGCTTGAGAAAGCCGCATCTCCTTTGACTCTCAAGAGTCTAGTGAATTTGCATCTTTCACAATTTTCGAAAAAAGTCTCAATGGATCCGAAAAATTTTTCAGCTCAAGGCACTCCCTTTAAATATTTCCAATAAGAGCGATAGACAAATAGAATGAGATCTGTTAGCTAAAAAGAATGAAAAACCCTCATATTCTTAACATCATTTTTTTTTTCTTTTTGACTTTGATTTTTCCGCTCATTGGCATGATCGAAGTTGTCCCAGAAAAGGAGATCAATCTCCCTCCCATGTCAAAAAAAGAGGAAAAAATCGATTTACGCATTATTTTCCCCCGACCTGGAGAAAATAAACGAAGAAATCCCCTGAATGTTCAAATGCGTGTTAAAAATTTTTCCCTTGGCCTTCAACCATTTGAAGAAAAAAGTGTGCGTATCATTATTGATCATGAGCCTTATTTTTCTATTTACCAAGCTGCGAATACCCCTTATGAACATGAACCTCTTTCAAATGATCAACTTATAAGCTTTGCCCTTCCTTTTAATCTCTCTAAAGGACAGCATTGTATTCGCTCTTTTCTCTGTTTTTTCGATGGAAAAAGTTTAAAAGAAGCGGGATGCTTTGCAACACGTATTTTCTCTTTTCAAGATCGAAAGAAATCTGATCCCTTACATTTTGATATCTCAGGATCTTATCT
>JANQJX010000184.1 GCA_028281425.1 Simkania sp. | reverse complement strand
TATATAAAATTAAATATTTAATTAAAAATTAGAAAAATCTATAAAAATAAAAATCCTAGGTTTTTAGAAACTTAGATACAATTTTTTTTTGTGATATTTTTTAAAGAATGCCCAAAATCTGAATTTTTTAGTTTCTAATTTCACCCCAAAACAACCTGGAGCCCGGAGACCTTCGATAAAGAAGATGAATTGTAGCAGCTTCTGTGAAGCTAAATTTTTTTGACTTGCTATCAAGGATTTAATATAATCCTTTTATGCAGAATGATCTCTACCATCTTTCGATTTCAATTCAACTGCGCAGCTTAAAAAAATATTGATTATGAAAGAAATTGGGTAAGATATTGAAAGTAAAGCCCCTTCTTTTTTCCTAGATTTATGAAAAATATAAGATGGAACTTCAGTTAAAATATCAAGAAAAGAGTTAAGCTAACATCCATGCCATAAGCTTTGGATTTTTCCATCAGAAGCTTGGACATATGCATTAAACTAATGGTTACATAAAGTTAAAGTTCCTCATACTGAAGTGAAAAAATATGCAAAAACTGGTATGAACCTCTATTTCTTACAAATTCAGAAAAAAAAAGAGATTAAAGCAAAAAACAAGGAAATAGATAAAAATCAATTCATGAAAAGATCCTTTTTAATCATTTTTTTTATTTTGTTCTTCATTGGAAGCTCAAAAGAAATTGCAGCTGGGAATAAATTAGACAAATGCTATTGGATCACTTATGGAAACCCAAAAGCCCCTGTCTATGCTTTGGAATATTTTTCTTTTCGATGTCCCCATTGTATTCACTTCATTAAAAAGGAATTTCCCTCTATCAAAAGGGAGATGATCGAAAACCATAAAATATTTTGGATCTTTCACCCCTTTCCAATCGATTTATTAACAATCCAAGCAATGGTCTGTCTTCAGGAATTAAATACAAAAGAAAAAGATCTCTTTTTTAAATTAATCTTTTCAAAAATAGACAATCATTCTCCTAAAACGCTTATTCGTATTATGAAACAAGAAATGAAACGCTTCCACAAAAAAGAACTCCCTATTGAAAGCATCGATTTTCTCAAAAAAACAAAAGCTTTTGAAAATGCTTTTGAATTTATGACCCATACCTCTGTTCATCATGTCCCCACTTTGGAAGTTGATGGAGTGATTTATCATCATCAAACAAATAAAAAATTTTTAGAAAAAATCATCAAACAAAAGAAATAAATTTGCACAAAAATAGGAAATTCCTCTTTCGAAGAGTGGGCATGTGAAATGTGGGCTAAACATTGTTTCGACTCTATTCCTATAAAGACTCAAACAAAGCTCATCAGCTCCACGATTTCTCCTTTTGCTATTTGTGTTTCTTTTTGGGACTGCCTGGAACTGAAAAATTGTTCGGATCGATTGAGATTTTTTTCGAAAATTGTGAAAGGTGCAAATTCACATACTCTTGAGAGCAAAAGGAAATGCGACTTATCT
>JANQJX010000183.1 GCA_028281425.1 Simkania sp. | reverse complement strand
AGAATCATAGGAAGGCGAAAAGGTAAGTTCCGATGCAAAATCGTCAAACGGATCACAAGCGAAGGAAAAGTTAATAAAAATAAAAAAAACCAAAGCATTGAAAACAAATAAATCAAAAGCTAAAGAGAAAATCATACTCCTATTTACTGTCTTTGTCAAAGGATGATGAAAACCTTAAAATTCAAAATTATTTTATTTCTTATTTAATTTAGTTTAAATAATTATGGTCCCGTTTGGAAAATTTTTTTAAGCAATTAAAAAAACTCAAGGATCTGTACAAACAGCATTGTGTCCTTTGCCAGGGTATTCAAGGGGAAACCTCTCTTTTGAATTCGCACCATCGACTTGTAGAAATGACCATAGATATGAGGTGAGCACCGAGCAAGGATGCGTACACCTTAGCGAAGGGGTGAAACGAAGTGGATTCGTTATTTCTATTCGAGAATTTCTTGGCGTTTCTGAAAACACTCGCGCAGCTCTTTTTCCAGCGGTAGCGTAAAATGCGGGCTAAGGACAAAAGATTCTTTAGATGATGTCCAGTTCAAGGCAATCCCAATAGGGGCTTTCGCCTCTTGATCCCCACCAAAGCTCATCTCCTTTAAGAAAGGGTCAGTCAAGACCAATCACTTCTGTGATATGACTTTTAGCAGACTTCTTCTCATTTAGAAAAAAGAGTAAAATAAAAGAGAAGAAAAGTGTGAGTGGAAAACTAAGCATCGCTTGACGGTAATTTTCAATCGTGTATAAAGGAATCCCATCTTTTAATTGACCTGTCCATCTCCAATCAAGCAATAATCCAAAAAAGGGCTGCATAATTGATGAACCTGTGGCAATGATACAATTTGTGATTGCAATGCTTGTTCCTTTTACATAAAGGGGATTGAAATCAATGCAAAGAGAGAAATTAAGAAGCTCTGCAGAAGAAAAAAATCCGACAAAAAATAAAAGAACAAACAGAAGAGAAAGAGGAAGGTGAGGAATATAAATTACCGGAAGAAGAGAAAAAAGGACTAAAATAATCCCCCCAAATAAAAAAGGCTTACGTCTTTTAAAATGATCTGAAATAAATCCAATGAGTGGACCTCCAACAATCCAGCCTACAAAGATCATAGAAATTAAAAATCCTGCTAAATGCTTACTGATTCCATATCCTTTTATGAGAAAGGGAATGCCCCAAAGAGACCCAAAAGCAGCGGTTGTCATATAGAAAAAAAGCGCAATCAATGCATTCATCCACGTCTGATAATTAGAGCAAACGATTTTAAGCTTTTGCAATAAATTTTGAGAGGCTTTTTTAACCTCCTTCTTTTTTAAATCCCCTTGATCTTTTCTTAAAAAAAGAATAAATGTCAAAGCAAGGATAAACCCAAATAATCCTAAGATATAGATGATCGAACGCCAATTAAATCGTATGAGAAGATAAGCAAGAGGCCCTTCTCCCGAAATCGCTCCAAGCATCCCAATCGAATTGCCAAGTCCAACAAGAAAGCCTAATCGATTCTTAGGAAACCAGTGGGAGCTGACATAAACCATCCCAACAAAACCAAAAGATGACCCAAGTCCCATCAACAAACGCCCAAATTTTGCTCCAAAAAGTTGATAAGAAGCCGCAAATAAAATGCACCCAACTGCACAGATAAAAGAAGCAAAAAAAAGCAATTTACGTGCTCCAAAACGATCCATTAAAAGTCCTACAGGAATATGCATGGGAGCATAAGAATAAAAATAAAAAGCACTGAGCGTTCCTAATTGTGCTGCTGAAACTCGAAAAGATTGCATGAGTTCATCAAACATGACTGAAGGGAAAACACGAAGGAAAATTTCATAGAAAAAAAAGATCACAACAAGGAGCCAAACTAAATAACTTACAGTAGAAGCTTTTCTTTTCATTTAAATCTCTTCTACTTCTTTAAGATAAGCAGCACCAAGCGGAAAATCTTTTTCAAAATCTTCTTGCTTACTTTTCTTTCTCATTTGATCAATGATCTTATTTGCTAAGACTTTACCGAGTTGAACGCCTTCTTGGTCAAAAGAATTGATATTCCAAATGAATCCTTGAAAAGCTACTTTATGCTCATAGTAAGCCAAAATAGTTCCTACTGAATAAGGATCACACCGTTTAGCAAGAAGAATACGGGAAGGACGATTTCCTGGAAACACTTTATTTGGATTTTCACTTTTTTTTCCAGTTGCAAGTCCAATTGATTGAGCCAAGAGATTGGCAAGCAATTTTTGTTGTGAATTTGTTCCTAAGTAAGAAAGGTCTTGTCCATACTGACTCTCTTTAAAACCAATAAACTCAATAGGAACAATGACCGTTCCTTGATGAATCAATTGATAAAAAGAATGTTGTCCATTGGTTCCAATTTCTCCCCAAATAATCGGGCCCGATAAATAATCAAGGGAATTTCCTTTTTTATCGATACGCTTTCCATTTGATTCCATATCACATTGCTGGAGATGAGCAGGAAAACGGGACATCGCTTGAGAATAGGGAATGATAGCTGTTGTAGAATAGTTTAAAAAATTGTGATTCCAAATTCCAAGAAGAGCTCCTAAAAGAGGAAGATTTTTAGAAACATCTTCTTCTAAAGCCACCTTATCCATAGAGCATGCCCCTTTAAGAAACTCTAAAAGCTTTTCCATTCCAAAACAAAGAGCAAGAGTCACACAACCCACCATCGAGGTCACCGAATAGCGTCCTCCAATATAATCCCATATGTAAAAAGAAGCGCAGTATTTTTCGGGATCATCCATAGGACTTCCCTTCCCTGTGATTGCAACCATATGATTTCTAGGAGTAAGACCAACTTCCATAAAAGCGCGACGCAAAAACTCTTCATTTGTTGCTGTCTCAAGAGTTGTTCCAGATTTTGAAACAATCATGACTAGGGTTTTACTAAGATCAATTTGCTTAAGGACAGAAAAGAGATCATCGGGATCTACATTGGAAATAAAATGGGCGCGTCGCCCTTCTTTCCTAAAGGCCTCTAAAGCCAAGTAAATAGCCTTAGGACCTAACTCAGACCCCCCAATGCCAACTTGAACAATTTCTTTAAATTCTTGTCTATCAACCTTATCTAGAAAAGATTTGAGCTTTTCAAGCTCTAAATAAGCTAAATCTGTGGCTTTTTTCGCCTTTTGACTTTCAATTCTCCGATCAAAATAATCACGCATTGCCGTATGCAAAACAGCTCTATTTTCCCTTTCATACCCTTCAATGCAGTTGAGGATTTCTCCACTTTGCATTGCATGCATTTTTTTGACAACCTCTCTTTCTTTTGCCAAACGAAATAACGCTTCTATCACTTTATCTGTGACTTTTTCAGTCCCATAAAGCAGCTTAAGTCCCAAACAAGAGGCTTTCATTTGATGAAGACGTTTTGGAGAAAGAGCTCCCTCTTTTGACAAATCTATTGGATTTTCAGCCAGCTTTTTCAGCTCTTTGACAGCTTTTAAATCATGAAATGTATACATCTAGCTCATCCGTTATCCTTAAAAATTTAAGACATATAACGAATATTACTGAATGTAAACCTTTTTTAGTTACCCAAAAGTCACAATAACAGGATGGTGATTAGAAAGAGCTCCTTCTCTGTCAAGATGATAGGCTGTATCAAAAGAAACTTTTGCCGCATTAGAAAGTTCCTTTCCATAGGTCAAAACATGATCTACCCTTTTTATAGACACATCCTCCTCTTTCTTTCCTCTTATTTGAAGATCAAAGAGATTCGTAGTCGTTTGCTCTTTTTTTAAATTGTTTGGGCAAAGATCTTGAAATCCAGAAGAGAGCATCTCTTGGTATTTTTCGTTGTTATGATCCGAACCTTTTTCATTTTTACAATCTATGCCATTGATATGCAAATCTCCTATGAATATATAGGGTTTTTCATTTGATTTTTTTTGATCCATCATTTTTTTAACTTCTTCGAGTTGCTTTTGACGTACTTTTTTATTTTTAGGATCAAACTGCGTATATATCAGATATTGATTCTTCATCTCGAATACAAAAAATCCCCTTTCTTGCAATTTTTGAATGCCATTAGATTTCGCTTTAAAAGGAATATAATGAGGCTTTGAAATAAGAGGAAGCTTTGTTGCAACAAAAAGTCCAGCTCCATGTTTTCCAAAATGTTGTCTCATATCGGTAAAAAAATAAGAATAGTTGTCTTTTAAAGAAGCATAAAGGCTTTGTGATGCTAAAGAACCCACCTCACTAAGACATAAAACATCAGGGTCCATTTCTAAAATTTTCGAGACAATTTTTTTATGACGATTTTCTTCTGAAGGAATCCCCCCAAATTCAGTGGGCAATCCTCCATTAAGCCCACAGATGTTCCAGTGAACTATTTTTACCTTTTTTGGTTGATTCTTTAAAGGGGATAAATTCCCTACCCAAAAACTCAAGTTCCTCTGAAAAACAAAACGATTGCACTGTTTTAGTCCAATGCCTAAAAGAGCAAGAGAAGATGTTAATCCCATCCCTATAACACTCAAAGAGATGTTAAAAAAATGGGAAGCGCATTTTAAAGTTTTCTCGATTCCATTCTCAAGAGGATGTTGACGAGAAAAATCTCGGAAAAAAGAAAATTTATAATTACTAAAGTCGGCATGTATATCCGAAAAGGGATGGATAAAAAGGGTTCCTAAATAATTAATTGCTTCAAAAAATTTATTTTCTTTAAAAAATGGATTTGTTTTTAAATTGTTTGTTTCTAGTGTTTGAGGTTGATAACCTCTAGTAGAATTAATTGATGCAGCCATTTTAAATTCCTCTATATATTTTAATTTGCCACATTATGTAACAAACAAGATTTAATATAAAGTATAAATATTTTTTTAAAAAAAAACCTTATAATCATTCACAGATAAAAAACAAAAAATTCAGATTTTGAGCAGTCACAATTCCTTAATTTCTTTATCTTGTACCCCAAATTGCTTCCAATTTTCTCTATAGCGCAGCTAAAGCTGCATCTATTATGAAACATAGTCAACGTTTTATCATCGATAGTTTCCCCTTTGGCTGCTTGTCAAAATCACAAAATTTTTCGATGCCGGCTTTTTCAAAGCAAAAAGTTTCATGATGATACGGCATCAAAAAAGAGCTATTTTTTTGGAGCGTAAGGTTCACATGATTGTGATGCTTGAATGACGATTGTTTTGAAACCGGTTTAGAAAAAGCTTTAGGGATTGAGCGAATCCCCAAAAGGAAAAAGAATCATCTCAGAAAGCATTCAATTGAAGATGAGAAAATATGAAGCCTCGAAGAGGGCGCATTGAAACAACATTTAGTGGGGTGTTAGCTTTAACCCACATTTCTGGAAAAAGAGCTGCAAGAATGTTTTTAGAAACGCCAAGAAATTCTCGAATGGATAAGTTTGCAACCTCACCTAAAAAAATTTATTGAACTTTCAAAAACTTTTAATTCTGATTAAAAGTCCGAATCCGCTTTTTTCGCTAAGCAAAATTTTCAAGAACGCTTATACACCCCACTAAAAAAATTTGATTTTAAATATGCCCTTCTTCAATTAGAGATCTCATCCAGAATTCGCGTTACATAGCAATCAGGGGTTAAAATGCACATGCTTTAGATCCTTAGGTAAATATAAACAGAGAATAAGGCTACATCCTTATTCTTTTTTCTGATAAACTTGTTTTTTTTCCCCAATTGAGAATGAATCGATGAATAAACGTAGCTTTATCTTAGTCTTGACCTTTACGGTCATTCTTTTCTTTGTGAATCAATACTTTTCTTCTAAAAGACAAAATGAATACGCATTAAAACAGCAAGAAAAACAGGCCTCCTCTCAAACTACAAGCGAAGAAAAAATATCTTCTATTCAAAAAGCAAATGAAAAAGAACTTCCTCTTACCTATCTCTACGAAGATCTTCAAGGAAAAAATCGTCTCTCTTTTGCTGCTATCACTGCAAGCGGCTGTTATCTTACTTTGAATTGGACAGCTGATATGCCCAAGCAGCTCTTTGCTCAAAAAGAAAATATTTTTATTCCGATTCATCTCATAGAAAGTGAAAGTAAAGAACGTTCTTATTCTTTTTATGCCTCTTCCAATAAACCTGAAATCATCTCAACTTATATGCCCCAAATCGGTGTAAAAACCCTTCAAATTGTAAGTTTTGGAAAGTCAGGCATTCAAATCACTCCTGCTCAATTAGAAGGTGGAAAACTTCAATTGATAAGAGAGTCTATTTCAAGCAATGGAATTGCTTTTTACCAAGGGAATCATGGCTATCTCCCCGTAGGCTTCTATGAAGAAAAAACAAAAAGTTTTAACTCTTTTGGAGAGATTGAAGCTCTTGCAGACTTTCTTGTTTATCCCACTGAAACCCTTCTTCCAGATGGAACCCCTCAAGAAACTTTTTACGTCCTCGAAAACGAAACCATGCAAATTGTTTTTTCCAATCAAGGAGGAGCGATTGCAGAGATTAATCTTCCATTTAAAAAGAACTCTCCGCAAAGTGTTGTCTTACCAATCCATTTTGACCGAGTCATTAAGCGTTATTACCCATCTAATGATCTTTTCCCCTCAAGGAATTCCTATGTAGCTGGAAAAAATAGAAGTGATCTCATCTTGATCTCCCCAAAAAAAGGGGGCTATTATCCCCTTTTAAGAAGAGGAATCGCAAAAGGATCTCAATTTCCACCCCATGTCCCAAGCAGCCAATATTATACGTTTAATACTCTTTCTGAAAATTTAGATACAGGCAAGATGATGTATACCTTAAATCATTTTGATAAAGAAAAGATTGAATTTAGTGCCACATGGGAAAATCGGCGTATTACAAAAACCTATCAATTTCCTAAAAAAGGAGAAAAGGCCCCTTATTGTCTTTTTGCGACATTAAAAGTCGAAGGAGACTCAAAAGGCCTTTGGGTCAATTCTGGAGTCCCTGAAGTTGAACTTATCTCTGGAAATACAACCCCTAATATCAAATATAGTACTGTCCAAAATCAAAAACATGTTGTAGAAAAACTCTCACTTCCAAAAACATCTACGACTCTTTCCGCTTTTCAACCCGACTGGGTTTCTAATTCCAACGGATATTTTTCTATTATTATGGATCCTTTAAGCGAAATCAAACCTGGTTTCCAGGTAAACAAAATTCTAGGCCCCATGAACCCTTCTCGTATTGTGATGATTGATTCCCAATATGATCTCTATCCTGTTGACAAATATCCCGGCTACCAAGTTCTCATGCCTCTTCCTCAAACTTCACAACCCCTGACATTTCGTCTTTTTATGGGTCCTTTGCAACACACTGTCTTAAAACAAGTGGATCAAACCTATACCAATCAAGTGACGGGTTATAATCCTCACTACATCCAAACTCAAAGCTTTCATGGCTGGTTCTCTTTCATTTCTGAACCTTTTGGAAAATTTCTCTTTCTTATCATGAATTTCTTTTACCAAATCACCCATTCATGGGGATTTTCGATCATTTTGCTCACCATTGTTTTGCGCGTTATGATGTATCCCCTCAATGCTTGGTCCATTAAATCAACACTTAAATTGCAAGAAGTAAGCCCTAAAGTTCAAAAACTCCAAGAAAAGTACAAAAAAGATCCTAAAAGAGCACAACTCGAAATGATGCAGCTTTACAAGCAGCACAAGGTCAATCCCTTTGGGGGATGTTTACCTCTTATCATTCAAATGCCCTTTTTAATCGGAATGTTCGACTTGCTTAAATCCACATTTTCCCTTCGAGGTGCTTCTTTTATTCCAGGTTGGATCGATAATCTAACAGCACCAGATATCATCTTCTCTTGGAGCTATCCGATTCCCTTTATTGGAACAGAATTTCATCTTTTGCCTATCTTGCTCGGGGTTGTCATGTTTTTCCAACAAAAGTTTATGAGTCAAAATAAAAATAAAGAAATGATGACCAGTCAACAAAAACAGCAGCAAAAAATGGGTTCTGTGATGACGATTGTTTTTACTGTTCTTTTCTATAAGTTTCCTTCAGGATTGAATCTCTATTGGTTCTCTTCAATGCTGCTTCAAATTCTTCAACAATGGTACTCTTCTAGAAGAATGCATCTTAAAAAACTTAAAAATTCAAAAGAAATTGCAGTGACTCCTACAAAAGTTAAATGAATCTAAATCAAAAATCACATATCATAAGAAAAAAGTGATCATTTAAAAATCTCAAACAATTTTTTTAAAAACTCCCCTTATGCAAATTCAAGGCACTCCCATAAGGTAAGTTAAAAAAACGATTATTTTGAAGAGTCATGAAAGTTTGGAAAGATTTTCTTTTGAAATTGGAGAATCAATTAGGTCAAGAGACCGTTGCAAAGTGGCTTAGGCCCTTAAAAATTCTCAAGTTCGATGCACGTAATCTTCATCTTGAGGCTTCTAATTCTTTTCAAATTCTCTGGTTTCAAGAACATATCAAAACCCCCCTTGTCAACTTAAATCAAAAACCCATTAAAATTCATCTTTACCTTCATGGAACCCTCTTTCAACCCAAAAAAAAGAAAGAAAATCCTTTTCCTCAAAAAGAACATTTTTCTCCTGACCATCTCTCTTCTCATGCGAGGTTTGATAACTTTTTTCCAGGTGATGAACCCAATTTAACCTTTGAAATACTTTCAAAGCTTTCAGAAAAGCCTCCTTACAACCCCATTTTTGTATGTGGTCTTAAAGGAACTGGAAAAACCCATCTTCTTATGGCAACAGCAGAGAAATTTGTAAACGAAGAAAAAAAGGTTTTTTTTGTTTCAAGTCAAACTTTTACCGAACATGTGATTCGTGCCTATCGCACAGGAAATTTAAAAGAATTTCGCAATTCTTACCGTGACATTGACTGTTTGATCATTGATGATATTCATCTCCTCAAGCGAAGAACAACCACACAAGAAGAACTCTTTCACACCTTTAATCGTCTTCACAGTCTTGGGGTCTTAATTTTACTAAGTGGATCCTGTTTTCCTCATCTTCTTGAAGGAATAGAAGAGAGGCTAAAAAGCCGTTTTGAATGGGGAATTACCCTTTCGCTAAAAAAAGCAACTCCAGAAACTTTAAGAAAGATTCTAAAAAAAAGAGCAGAGGACTTCTCACTTCCGCTCAATGATGAACTGACCCAATTTTTGCTCAAAACTTTTCCCAATTCCAGCTCACTTATCCGTGCTTTAGAAGCCTTAGCTCTGAGAAGCTATCAAAACAAAACAACTCTCAATTTAAAGCATACGAAATTTTTGCTTAAAGATTTAGCTTCAGAAGAAGAAAGCCACCTAGAACCCGATACAATTTTAAAGCAAGTCGCCTTCTATTTTCATATTCAAAAAACAGAAATACTAGGGAAAAGCCAAAAAAAGGAACATGTTTTACCAAGAAAAATTGCAATGTATCTTTGCCGTAAACAACTTCAAATGCCTTATACAAAAATTGGAAGCCTGTTTTCACGAGACCACTCAACAGTGATTTCAAGCGTTAAGCTTATAGAAAAAGAACGAAAAAACAAAAACCTTCAAATCTTGAGTTTTCTATTTATTCTTCAGCAAAAACTTTTTTCTTAAATCTTGATGAACCGATCTCCCGGCTTAGGCTGATCTCCATCCGGTCCTCTTTCTTGATGAGGAGGTCGAACACCTCCACCAACATCACGTTGATGATCTGAAGGAACATCGTGCCCTTCAGAAATCTTACCTGCTCTTTCTCTCCATTTTTCAACAGCTTCAACAAAAAGAGGGGCAAAACGTCTAAGAGAAGAAGTATCAGCCCCCGTACCCATTTCTAAAACACAATGCATGAGAATAAGCTCTTCTTTAACAGCAACGCCAATGCCTCCACCAGCCATCTGTCCTCCAAGCATAGATCCTTCAAGAAGGGCTTCATAAAGCTTGAGCCTAATAGGATCTGACTTGGGAAGTCCATCTAAAACTGGTGAATAAAGATAAAGACGATCTGAATTTGGTTCATAAGTTAAATGGAGGGAGAAAGTATTATCAATTCCCAAGATACATGTGTGATTTTCATCAAAAGCCAATCCTTCAAGATTTAATTCTTTACCAAATTCTCTTAGGTTAGCTTTAGCATTTTCCAAAGACATTGCTGTCTCCTCCTTATAATGAATAGTTTTTAGCTTTTACTCCACCCCAATCAAAGAAGTGTAAAAGGAGAAGTTTTTCAGGGTTTGTTAAAAATAGCAACAAAAAATTAACAAAATAATAAAAATTATCTTTCTCTTCTAAGGGGGATAACCTACATTATACCCTAAAAAGCATTTCAATCAAACTGTAGAAAACGTTTTCAAACTATGCTTCAAAGAATTTTTGAATTTTCATCTCCATCAAGCAAGAAAAATATAGGTCCTAAGAATCTTAAAACCAAGAGATTAAGACTGGAATCTGTCGCAAGCCGAAATTTTTTGAGAGAAATTTTTTATTAAAAAAAAATTTATCTATTTCTAAGAATTTTTGATCCTTAGATTTAGGAAAGTCATAAATCTTTTGCACTTAAGAGCCTGTGAATTTAACGAGAAACAGCCGCACCAGAGGTTAAAAAACAGGGGCTTCCAAAGGGGAAATCTCCCTTTGGTGGGAGGCAAAGGGCACAATGCTGTTTGTACAACTCCTTGAGTTGCTTTGAAAAAGGCAAAATAGGGATGAGCCCTCATTTATGCCACCTCTAAAAAATCCACATGCTCTGTCTTCCGATACATCTAATGGACCTTTTCAAAAGAGGTGGCGTAAAATACGGGTTAGGAGCTTGCACTTAGCCTCCTAAGATGTTATTTCTAGTAAAAACCGTCATCCATAACTTACCTGATGCTAAAGTGAAAAAACTCAAAAGGCAAAATGTGATTTTAGATCTCAAAACAGAAAAAGGAATTTGTAATCCAAAAGGTGCTTTCAAAACAAAACAAGGGATCAACTTTTGTGTGATCTCTAGCTGTGCTACAAAAGGGGTTTTATCTCTTTATACAATCGATAAAGAGCACCCTTTTGCCGAATTTTCCCTTTATCAAACACAAAATGCTTGGCATATCGAAGTGCAAAACCTTCCCCCTTCTTTTGAGTACACCTACCGTTTTGAAACTCCTTTTTCAAAAAAAAAAACCCTTTCATTTCAAACAGTTCAAGAGTGTTTTGATCCTTATGGAAAAGCTTTAAATACAAAAGCAACATGGGGAGAAAAGCAAAACTTTCAAAGAACTCTATACGCTCCTTCTCCTCCTTTTGACTGGGAATTGATAGGACGTCCAATGATTCCTTTTGAGATGCTTATCATCTATGAAATGCATATCCGTAGTTTTACCAAACATGCTTCGAGTCAAACCCAAGAAAGGGGGACATTTCGAGCTCTTAAAGAAAAAATTCCCTATTTGAAAAAACTTGGAATCAATGCCATTGAACTCATGCCGATTTTTGAATTTGATGAAACAAAAAACCTAAGAAAAAATCCTCTTACAAAAAAAACTCTTTTCAATTACTGGGGATATAGCCCAACAAGCTTTTTTGCCTTGATGAGACGTTATGGAACTCCTTTTGATTTCAAATGTCTTGTCAAAGCATTGCATAAACATGGAATAGAAGTGATTTTAGATGTGGTTTACAATCATACTGAAAGCCCTCATGCTCTGCAAGAGATTGATCGTCAGATGTATTATATTTTAGATAAGCAAGAAGAGTGTAATTACTCGGGATGTGGAAATACTTTAAGATGCCAACACCCGATCATGCAAGATCTCATCTTGGATTCTCTTCGGTTTTTTGTGACCGAATATCATGTCGATGGGTTTCGATTTGATCTTGCCTCTATTTTAACAAGAGATGAAGAAGGCAACCCCCTTGAAATTTCTCCTCTTATCGATCGCATCACAAAAGATCCCATCTTAGCACCCACGAAACTTATTGCAGAACCTTGGGATTGCGGAGGTCTTGATCAGCTTGGACACTTCCCTTCTTGGAAATTTTCCGAATGGAATGGAAGATACCGAAATCATGTACGCCGCTTCATCAGAGGCGATCAAAACATTGAAGAAATGAAAAACTGTCTTCTTGGTTCTCCCAATCTTTATGCACACAAAAAAAGCCCTCTTTATAGTATCAACTTTATCACAGCACATGATGGGTTTACTCTGCATGATCTCACCGCCTATACCAAGAAGCAAAATGAAGAAAATGGAGAAGACAATCAAGATGGATCAGATCATAATTTCAGTTGGAATTGCGGCATTGAAGGAGAAACTCAAAATCAAACGGTTCTTCAACTAAGAGAAAAGCAATGGCGTAATTTTCTACTTACCCTTTTCGTTTCCCAAGGCATTCCAATGCTTCTTATGGGAGATGAATATGGTCATACAAGAAAGGGAAACAATAATGCTTGGTGCCAAGATAATTCATGCAATTATTTCCTTTGGAATCAAAAAAGTTCACTCTTTCTTTTTGTCCAAAAAATGATTCAATTGCGAAAAAACTATCCCATTTTAAGACAAAAAACTTTTCTTAAAAAAGAGGAATTTTGCTTTGAAGAAAAAGGGTATTTTGCTTTTTGTCTTAAAAAAGAACTCTTGATTATTTGGAATCCTTCTCATGCCACTTATTTTATTAGAAAAAAAGGATGGTACCGCCTGATTGATACCTCTCTTGCTTCCCCTAATGATTTCTTAGAAAAAGCTGAAATTGTAGAAAAGCCCTATCCACTCTTCCCCTTTTCAGCTCTTCTATTTTGCAAAAAGGATCTGTTTTGTTACCATGTCGATTAAACCTTTTGGGAGATAGAAGATGTTAAAACGCTTTATTTTACTCTTTTCCGCTTTGATTGCTTTTTCCTCGTGTCATACTAAAAAAGATTTCTCAGTGACTCGATATCATGAAGATGGAAGATCAAAGCCCACTGTTGCTTTGATTCCTGTTTTTGATCGAAGTGAAGCGCAAATCGCCTGGAATCTTTCAGAAGAATTTACATTTCAACTCAAAAAATGCTTTTTAAAAAGAAAAAATTTCTTTCTTGAAAGTACAGATCAGCTGAATGAAAAAACCGCTTTTTTAACAGAAAATACCAACCCTTTTTCCAACAATTTTTCTTGGGTTAAAGAGGTTTTTGATGAAGAAGAGTTTGCCATTTTTACAGAACTCATCGAACATGATATTCATCCAAAAAAGCTTAAAAATAATTTTTTAGATAAAATCACTCCTCCTTGGGAACTCTCCTTAACAATGCGGATTCGTATTTTTGACCTTCGAAGTAAAACCCCTCAAGTTATTTTGCAAGAACTCATTCATCAAAATCATCTGATTCCAAAGCCTAAAGATCTCTTAAAAAAGCACCCAGACACATGGAAAAAGATCACTTTTGGAGTCACCCCTCTTGGTTTAGCACATCTTCAATTTTCAAAAGAAGTCGCAAAAAGAATTGAAGATTATATTTTGCTTTCAAAAAGCCGCTAACCCACATTTCGCATCCTTATTCTTTCGAAAAGAGGTCGCAAAGATTGTTTTTTTAACACCAAAAAATTCTACACTACAAGTGATAAACTCGGGCTCACTTAAAAGGGAGTCCCCTAGAAAGGGCACGCAAAATACAGGCTAAAGAGTAGATGTCCAAGCATAGAGAAATCACCCTTTTTTTTACCTTTATTGCTCCACTTTTTCATTTCATTGCCTATAAACTTCACTTTTTTAAAAGAAAAAAAACAAGCATAGCCCCCCCTATTCGCTTCCCTCTTATTGGAGCTATTTGCTATCTCATTCTCATTTATTTTCTCTTTCCTCTTTTTTCCTTTCTCTTCAGTCTAACCCCAACCCTTTCAACCTCTCTCATACAAGGCAAGACAGAAATTCTCATGGGAATCTTTCAACTCCTTTCCACTCTCTTTTTGAGTTTTTTTACCATCATCTTTTTCCTTTTTCAACCCCAAAAAACAGCTCGAAAAATCTTAGGGACCTCTTTTTCTTTTTTCGCAATCCTAAAAGAACTCGGTTTTGGCTTTTTAACCTATTTGATCAGTTTTCCTCTCGTAATTTTAGTCTATGAAACCCTAAAAAATCTTATGATTTTTTTCTTCAATAGCCTTCCCAAAGAACAATTTGCGATTCATATTCTTTCTCTTTTAAAAGAGAATTCCTTCTTATTTACACTCATTTTAATCTCTATTATCATCACTGTTCCCTTTGTAGAAGAGAGCATCTTTCGTGGTTTTTTACAAACCCATTTAAAATCAAAGTTTGGATTTAAAAAAGCATGGATCCTATCTTCTTTTCTTTTTGCATCCTTTCATTACCACTCTTCACAAGGAATGACAAATCTTCCTTTAATTGTGGCTCTTTTTATACTCTCCCTCTATTTAGGATTTATTTATGAAAAAAGGCAATCCTTAATCGCTCCAATCGCTTTACACATGACATTCAATTCAATAAGTGTTATTCGTATAGTTTTATCTTTAAATTGATAGATATCACTTTGATGAAAAACATCTTATTTCTCTTCCTTCTCTTTACTTTCGTTCTCATTGCTCCTTTAACCCACATTTCTCACCAACTCTGGGGAAAGGCACACAGACTATTTTTTGAGACACTAAGAAATTCTCGAAGGGAATGGTTGCAACCTTGCCGAGAGAATTCATTAGATGTATCGGAAAACAGAGCCTGTGGATTTTTCAGAGGGGATGAGAAATGCGATTTAAAAGGAAAGACGCTTTTGAATCCTGATAAGAGCCATATAAATTCCAAAGAAGTCAATACACTCGTCCAAAATTTTAATCAATTAGGTCTCCTATATTTTTCTCTTTTAAATCAAAACAATCATCTGATCTCCCCTTTTTCTATTAACTCTTCTCTCCTTATGGCCTATCTTGGGGCAGCTCATGCCACAAGTCACCAAATGAAAAATGCCCTCCATTTTAATCTGAGTAAAAAAAAATTAAAACATGCTTACTTCACACTTATCAATGATCTTATTCCCTCAAATGCTTCTTTTTCAGATCAAACCTTGCGACTGATCAACACTCTTTGGATAGATAAGCAAATGCAAATTCTTTCTTCTTACCAAAACATGTTAAAAAAATATTTTCATGCATTCATAGAAAAGGTCGATTTCAAATACCCAATCCAAGCAAGCCAAAAAATTAATACTTTTTTTTTTGATAAAAGTGAAGGGTCTATCAAAAACTTCCTTCCCCCTTCTAGTATCACTAAGGAAACCAAAATGCTTTTGACAAATGCCCTTTTTTTAAACAAAAAATGGCTTCACCCTTTTCCTATAAAAGCCACAGCCCTAAAACCTTTTTGGCAAAGTCAAAATAAGCCAAAAAATATTGAAATGATGCATGTCACAGCTTTTTTTCCCTATTATGAAGACAATGAGGTCCAAGTTTTAGCCCTTCCTTTTAAACAAGAAAAAAAAGAGTCCTCTTTTCTTTTTCTCTTCTTACTCCCTAAAACCCCTCTTTTTTCAAAGGTTTTCGAGTTCTTTTATGAAAAAAATGAAGAAAAATCAAAGGGTTTCCTTTCCTATTTAAACGCATTAGAAAAGCATTATGTGTCAGTCCAAGTTCCTAAATTCCATTCCAACCATTCCCTCCTTTTAAATCATCTCATGGTATCTATTGGAATCAAAGATGCTTTTACTTCAAAAGCTGATTTTTCACTGATGACAAAAGATAAAAGCCTCTTGATTTCCCGTGTGATCCATCAGAGTTTTATTTCTTTAAATGAAAGCGGAATTTTTGCAGGGGCTTCTTCTGGAATTTCATTTGATATTAAATCGACAAAACCCTCTTTTCCAGAAGCCTCTTTTGAAGCAAATCGCCCCTTTCTTTATCTCATTGCCGATGCTAAAACCCATCTTATCCTTTTTATAGGAGAATGCTCCAACCCTTCTCTTTTCACCTCTAAAGGTAGGACTCAAAAACGTGATTACGAATGATATTCCTTTCAAAATCACCTCTTATGGCCTTTCTGATATCGGACTTGTACGTACAAATAATGAAGATGTGTGGTCTTTTCTTCAAAAAAATCATTTTTTTGCCCTTGCAGATGGAATGGGTGGACACAATGCAGGTGAAATCGCAGCTCATGAAGCGGTTTGTTTTTTATGCTCTTCGATTCAAGACCTCTTTATTGTAAATGAAAAAAAATGGTCTCTTTCCGATCTTTGTTCAGTGACAAAACTCTCTATTGAAAATGCCAATCATTGGATCTATCAGCTAGGGCAAAAAAAGAAAGAATACCAAGGAATGGGAACCACTCTTTGCGTGCTTCTCTTTCATCATGATTCACTTATCCACGGACATGTCGGCGATAGCCGCATCTACCGTTATAGAGACAAGAAACTCTATCAGCTCACAAAAGACCACTCTCTTAAAAATGAGCTCATTTCACAAGGAAAATTTATCGATGCCCCCAATAAACCTTTCCCCTATAAAAATGTTTTAACACGTGCTCTTGGAACTCATAAAGAAGTAGAAGCAGAAATCAATATTGCACCTGTAAAGCCCAATGATTTATACTTGATGTGTTCTGATGGGCTGACAGACCGTGTTTCGGATCAAGAAATTTCTCTCTTAATTGAGCAATGTAAAAATCCCAAAACACTCACAAGCATGCTCATCGATGCTGCTAAAAGTAAAGGTGGCAATGATAACATTACTGTTGTGAGTATTTATATTGAAAAAAAACCGCATTTATCTCGACCATAATGGAACCACACCACTTGATCCTCAAGTGAAAGAGGTCCTTCTTCAAGAGTTTTCAAAAGGACCCTCTAATCCCTCTAGTATCCATTTTTTTGGACAAGCAGCCAAAAAAAGACTCTTGCAAGCACGTCAAACCATCGCGCGCTTTCTTCATGTGAAAGAAAGAGAAATTTTTTTTACTTCAGGAGGAACTGAAAGTCTAAATCTTTTAATTCAAGGAGCCTTAAAACCAAACTCTGGTCATGTCATTGCAACTAATATCGATCATCCAGCCCTATTTGAAAATATAAAAATTCTTGAAAAAAAAGGGCATCCTATCACCTACCTTTCATGTGGCCTCTATGGAGCCCCTAAAGTCAAGCAAGTGAAAGAGGCTATCCGATCTGACACCTGTTTGATTGCTCTATCTGCAGCAAATGGAGAAACAGGTGTTAAACTTGATTTAGAAGGCGTTGCAAAAATTGCTCAAAAAAACCATATTCCTTTAATGATCGATGGAGTGGCTCTTCTTGGAAAAGAACGTTTTTCCATCCCAGATGGAGTCACAGGAATGGGATTTTCAGCCCATAAAATCTATGGGCCTCCCGGAGTTGGTTTTTTTTATCTCAAATCAGGATTTAAATTCACTCCCCTTATCCTTGGAGGAGCTCAAGAAAGTCAAAAACGTCCTGGCACTGAAAATCTAGCTGGAATTATTGGGCTTGCAAAGGCCATCTCCATTCTCGATCTTCAAATTGAAAAAGATATTAGGCACATGAAAAAACTTAAAAACCATTTTGAAAGCACCCTTCTATCAAAACTTAAAGGAATCAAAATCAATGGAGAAGGAAAGCGCCTTGTCAACACGAGCAATCTCTTTTTTCCTAATGTTGATGGAGAAGCTCTTCTCATTCATCTTGACCTAGAAAAAATCGCAGCAAGTCATGGATCTGCTTGCTCTTCGGGTAGTTTGGAAGTTTCACGTGTTTTACTCAACATGGGCTTATCAAAAGAAGAGGCAAGTTCTTCAATCCGTTTTTCTTTTGGACGCACCAATACTGAAGAAGAGATCAAAAGAGCTCTTCAAATTTTGATCAAAATAGTTTTCTTTTTAAAAAAAAATTTTCAAAATTAAAACCTATTTTTTCAATAATTAAAAAAAATTTTTTTCTTGAAAAAAATCCTCCCTTACATTAAAATTTGTTTCTTATCCTAATAAAGGAGAGGTTTATGGCAACTAGCTCTTTAAGTAGCGCTTCTGCACAACTTAACGCACAACTTAACCCCATAAAGGTTTCTTTAAAAAAGATTGAAACAAAACTTAAGACTGAAACAAAACTTAACAAACCCAAGAATTTAATTGACCCTCTTGCAAGTCTTATCACAAAAACAGCATCTTTAATACTTTTTTTAAATATTCAAGCTTATCCTGATAAATCGATCAACTTCTTCATGAACTATCTAAATACGGGATGTGGAGCAAACGATCCAGATTGTGCAGGCATGATAAATTCCATCATAAGCCAAGTAGGGGGCAATACCTTAAAAACACATAATGCAATAGTTTTAATTCCAGCGGGGGTCCTTGTAGCTGACCTATTTTCTAAGTTTTCACGTCCTTATATAAAACTCTTCCTTCAAGGAGCCACTTGGCCCGCAGATAAAATGGCAACAGTGATTACGCATAAATGCAAAGCACTCTTACACTCTTTTGCCAATCCAAAAGGAATCAATTAAAGGAATAAAGGAGAAAATAAATGACTATTCAAACTATTGGGACACTGTTTGTGAGCTTATGGGGCCTCTCTAGAATGAGCTACGATGCTACTCAATTGGTCAAACAGGCTTACAACAGCGAAATAGGACAACAGCTTGCAACTTTCACTTCTACTAAAGTCCCCACTTTGTTAAATGACCGGTATCAATTCATTCCTAAAAACTCTTTTGAAAAGACGTTTAATAAGACATTTGACATTGCCTATCAGATGTTCAATCCTCCCCCCTCGAAGAAGACTCCTGCTTCTCCCTTTCAGTTTAAGAATCACTATAACTATGGTGGTGCGATTGGTTCCACTCCTTTATCCTCCCCCTCCCCCGCTTCTTCCTTTCAGCTTAAGAATCACTATAACTATGGTGCGATTGATTATTCCACTCCTTTATCCTCCCCCTCCCCCTTTGAACTACCTAAGACACCACCCCATGAGTTGAATTCAAATTCCTCTGTTTCTGAAAATTCCTCTGTTTGCGAAAATTCCCCTGTTTCTGAAAATTCCTCTGTTTGCGAAAATTCACTCCCTTCTCAATATGTTTCAGTGATCGCAAACACTTTCAATGACTACAAAAAATATTCAAAAATCACCTTTTTATCTTATTTAAACGCCGCACATTTAAACATCACACAAGCAGCCCTCTTACCTTATGTAAGAAACATAGATCAAGTGGTAAACACTTATGTTATCGACCCTATACTCATCAATATGGGCAATGCTGCCATCAAACCAGCGATTTTATTAACGACAATTTCTGCTTTAATCTTAAAATTGGACTTTGCTGAAGATTTAACTAACCTGGTCAACCTCTCTGCTCAAAAGACGATGAATTTGGCTAGAAATATCTTTTTTGGAACTATTTTTATTTCCAAATGCTTAGTATTAGGTTGCTATAGAAGAATTTCCGCAGTGCAAAAGACCGTGCATTTCGCACAAAACATTTTGGAAAGGTATGCGATTTCCTCTGGCGCCTCAAGAAAAGTGAATTTCTTCCAGCCTTTTTTTTAAAGAGAGCGAATTGTAATCGTTTTCTTTTCGGCAAATGAACTCTCATCTAAAGTGAGTTCTAAATCACAAATCTTCACAGATTCTCCTTTTTCAACGCGTCGATCTAAAAGGCGACTCATCAATTCTTCTAAACTTTCTTCTTCTTTTCCAGGCAAAGAAAGATTAAACCAACGATTGATATCAGAAATCTTCGTATCACCTGGAAAAGAGCGATCGATTAAAATGCGATGTTTTTCAAGGGAAAACTCTCCAAAAGAGGCCCAATCATCTCTTTCACCAAAAATTTCATCGACAATAGCATCTAAAGTTAAAATCCCTGTTGCTAAACCAAAACTCCCTAAAACGATCGCAACACTCTGATTATTGGAACGGAATTCTTTCATGATTTCTAAAATAGAACTCTTTTCAGTAATAAACCAAGGAGGACGTGCATAGAGCCTAAGAGGTGTAGCGTCGGAAAAACGAAGCAAATCACGTGGATAGGCAACAGAGACGATCCTTTCTTTTTTCTGATCAAAAAGAGGAACAAAAGGAAGGTTTTGCAGATTAAGAAAAGAGCGTAGATCTCCAACTGTTGCATAAGAAGAGAGCAATTGACTTTGCTTAAGAGGTTCCATAAGATCTTTGGCTCTTTTGGTTTTAAGAGAGAAAATATTCATTAAAACAAGATCATTTCTCTTTTTTTCTAATGACATCCCCCCTTCATCCCTTTCCTCAATGGCTTTTTGCAACTCTTCTCTAGAGATTGTATTAGGAGCTATAGGCACACGAAAAAGAAAATGAACAAAGCGGCAGATCCAAGATAAAACCACTGTAAAAGGACGTAAAATGATAGAAATAAGATAAAGAGGAAAGATCCCTAGCATCGTGACATTTTCAGCACATCTTCTAGCCGCAAACATCGGAGCAAGTTCTGAAAAAATCAACACAATAAAGACCTGTGATAGCATTGCCCAATCGGGACTTAACCCAAAAGAAGCATACAAACGACGTCCACATTCAGAACCAAATTGAAGAGCTGCATTAACCCCAATGAGTGTCGTTCCAAAAAGATGGGCTGGATGGCTTAGTAGCTTGCTAAGCCATTTTGCTCGTTTAGAATCTTTGCTGACGTAGTATTGCAAACGCACTTTATTAAAAGAAACGCAAGCCATTTCCATCATCGAAAAGAACCCTTGAATCAAAAGAGAAATGATTAAAAGAAGAAGAAAATCTTTCCAAGAATCATTCATCTTTTTTTCCCTTCTCCTTTTTTGTTGCACGCAAGCGACGAATATAGACACGGCGCACGCGATGGGTATCAGCAGATAAGATCTGAAAAAGAAATTCTTTTGTTTCGTATTTAGCCCCACTTTTGGGAATATCTCCTAATTTTTCGGTTAAATAACCTCCTATTGTTGCCATATTATGAGCACTCTCAAGCGAAACATCAAAAATCTCTTCAAATTCACCGAGGTCTAATTTTCCACTTGCAATCACAACATCTTCAGAAGCACGTGTAAAATGCTTTTTCTCATTTCTCCGATCAGCAATCTGTCCAATGACGGTTTCAACAAGATCTTCTAAAGTTAAAAGCCCTGAAATTGACCCATATTCATCAACAACAATGAGCATATTTTCCTCTTTCTTATAACACTCTTTCAAAGCTAAGCGAGAAAGTAAAGATTCAAAAATGAAGTGAGGCTTACGTAAAAAAGGAATTAAATCATGGCTTGTCTGAATACGTGTTTTATGTAAAAAAAAGCTTCCACTCGTCATAATGCCAAGTAAATTTTCTAAATTTTTATTACAAACGGGAATGCGGGTACATTCTTCATTGACGAAAAGATAAAGAAGCTCTTCAATGGGTTTATTGATATCGAAAAAAAGGACTTCTCCTCTTGGGCACATCAGCTCCTTAACCAGATGTTCATCTAAATTGAGATAGCCTCGTACAAGATTTGCCTCTATCATTGAAATGACTCCCGTTTTCTTGGAGGTATGCAAAGCATGTCTAAGCTCTTCGATCGAAATTTCCTTTTCTTGTCTGAGATAAAAGAAAAAAAAGCGAGAAATTCCATTTGTTAAAAAAGTAATTGCATCTCGAAAAGGCTTCACGAGAGATTGTAAAAATTGAAGAAAAGGGGCGACCTTATAAGCAATCCAAGTATTCATTGGATAAGCCAGGGACTTTGGAATGATTTCTCCAAAAAGTAACGTCAAAAGAAGAGGAATACCCACAGAAAACCAAAAGCTCGGTTCTTTAGCAAAGATTGCCGAAAAGACATTTTGGACTAAAATATTCATCAAAACATTGACCATAAGAAGGGTCACAAGCAATTTACGCGGACGTAATAAAAGCTTTGCAACCAACTGACCCCGTTTCTCTTTCCCGTAACGAAAAGCTTTAAGACGCATAGATGAAAGAGAGAAAAGAGCTGTTTCAGAAGCAGACAAAACTCCCGATCCAATAATAAGAAAAACAAGTAGAATCGATAAAATAAGTAACATTTAGCTTAAATTGTAAGCAAGTCCACAGCCACCTTCAAGATATTTTCCATCTGCAAAACCATTTTTTCCTTAAAGCCAATTCCATGTCCGAATTCTATAAAAAGGATCCGTCTGCATTTCGGGACTGCCTTAAACTGGAAAATCATCGTGTATAAGGATCTTTTCTCCTTAGGCTTAAGACAGCCGTATGTCCCTTTGCTCTCAAGGGTATAGTGAATTTGCAGCTTTCACAATTTTCGAAAAAAATCTCAACTTATCTAAAAAATTTTTCAGCTCAAGGCAGTCCCATTTCGCGAGCCTACTCCAGAAAAATCGGCAGACTCTGTTTCGCTCACACATCCAATAAACTCTTTTAGGTGAAGTTTTAAGCTTATCCATTTGAGAATTTCTTGGCTTTTTAAAAAACACTCAAGCATGCCTTTTCAAAACCGGGGGCAAACAAAATGCGGACTAATATAAAAAAACAACTTTAACTTCTCCTTCTTCTACAAGCCCAAGCCTTTCTTTTAAAACAAGTTCTATCCACTCTGGATCATCTTGACTTTGCAAATGTAGCAAAAGGTCTTCTCTCTCTTGGATTGCAATCTCTTTTACCTGATTCAAATGAAAAATTCTATTTTTTAAATCAAAAATCAATGAGTTTTTGTAATAAAGGGATTGGAAGTAAAGAGCAAAAGCAAGAAAAGTAAACGTTAAAACCCACCAGTTTTCCCAAAAAAAAGAAAAAATTCTGGTCTTTTCTCTTTGAGAAAGTTGTTTAAACCACATCTAAAAAACCATTTCTTAAATTTTTGCTCAAGATTTTTCTCCATATCCAAAAGAAATTCTTGCATGAACCTTAGCTTAAACTTAGAGTTCCTTAAAGGGTAGGGACCGTGATTCCTTCTTGTTTCATATACTTTCCTTTTCGATCGGCATAAGAAACTTCGCAAACCTCTTTTGCTTCTAAAAAAAGAACTTGAGCCACCCCTTCATCGGCATAAATTTTTGCTGGAAGTGGGGTGGTATTAGAAATTTCTATTGTCACATATCCTTCCCACTCGGGTTCAAAAGGGGTGACATTCACAAGAATACCACAACGGGCGTAGGTGGATTTCCCAATGCAAAGGGTAAGAACATTTCTCGGAATCCGGAAATATTCAACACTGACTGCTAAAGCAAATGAATTAGGAGGAATGGTACAAGTCTTTCCTTCGATACCAACAAAAGAGTCTTCTTGAAAATTTTTTGGATCAACGATTGAATTATAGACATTTGTAAAAACCTTAAAAAAAGGACTCACACGTAAATCATAACCATAACTTGACAGCCCATAACTCACAATCTTTTGATGGTCAACTTCACGTACTTGCATATCGACAAAAGGCTCAATCATTCCTTTTTCGATCGCCATTTTTCGAATCCATTGATCTGACTGCAAACTCATTATTTTTCCTACAAATTTTTTCTATTCATTTAACACGAATTTCATGCACTAAGATTCTATGAAAAGGTACAGATTTTTGGGGAAGTTTCCAGAAAAAAGGAGAAAGGAAATAGCCAAAGTGCTATTTTCGAGCCATTTTCATGGGAAGTTCGCGGAAAGATATGCTTTCTCATAGAATCTTATGCGTTAAACTCACGTTATTTAAGCAATAGATATAGCCTTTGAATTCCTTTTCCTGCTACACTTTTTTATGAAGAAGAGCACTTTTCTTAAAGTCTACCCTGGACTTAAAACAAAAGAACTTAGTGTTTGAAACTAGATTAAAAAATAGATGATAGGTAGAATATGCATAAGGGAGAGCACACTCTTTTTTCCTCCTTTGTGATAAAAATTTAAGCATGTAAACTATGAATCAACCTTTTGTTGAATCTTCTTGGACAAAACCAGATAAAAACCTTGAAAAACAACTTAGACCTTCTTCTCTTCTTGAGTTTGTGGGTCAAAACCAAGTTCTCGAAAGGCTAGATGTTTTTGTTGGAGCTGCAAAAAAACGGAAAGAAGCCTTAGGCCACATCCTTTTTTATGGTCCTCCAGGACTTGGAAAAACAACTCTTGCCCACATTCTATCGAAAGAAATGGAGACTCATTTAGTTGTCACTTCAGGCCCAACAATTGAAAAGCCTGCTGATCTAGCTGGCATTTTAACAAATCTTAAAGAAGGAGATATCCTTTTTATTGATGAAATTCATAGGCTCAATCGGACCATTGAAGAATATCTCTATCCGGCAATGGAA
>JANQJX010000175.1 GCA_028281425.1 Simkania sp. | reverse complement strand
GGAATCATGAAGTGATCAAACTTTCAAATGAAGAAGAGATTCAACGTGGGGGATACAATCCCGATATTGTATTAAGCGAGAAAGGGAAGCTTTTGACTTTAAAGGCACGAGATCTTCGCGATTTAGGGGTGGCCGATTTTTCTATTTCAGCGTCTCATGCATCTCAAATAGAGGGTTCTTTTTTTGATAAGAAGCTATGGTCAGCAGACAAAATGCCCCTTTTTAAAGAGGCCTATTTATCAAACATCCCAAATGCTTTTATGATTTCTTATGAAGATTGGCGCATTTCATTTTTTTCTTTCCTTTCTCATCCTGCTGTTATGTCTCTTCTTTTAATGGGGCTGATTATTGGTTTTTATATTGAGATCAATACACCTGGTTTTGGAGTGATGGGATCCATTGGCCTTGCTTGCCTTGCTCTCATTTTACTTTCGAGTTTTGCAATAGAGGCCATCAATTGGATTGAAATCATTATTCTTGTTTTTGGTCTTAGTTTGCTTGCGGTTGAACTTTTTTTAATTCCCGGTTTTGGAGTGATCGGCATTTTAGGCATTATTTTGACAATTATTGGCCTTTTTGCTTTAATGCTCCCAGGGATTGATAAAGTCAATCTTTTCGATATAGAAGGTTTTTATCTTATCGGCTCCTTCTTTTTAAAAAGGCTTGCTTTTCTTTCTGGAGCTCTTATTGTCTCCTTAGTAGTTATTATTTTGCTTGCTAAGTTTTGTTCAAAGCGCTTTTTTCGATTTTCCAAGTTGATCTTGCATGGAGAACAAGAAGGTTTTGTTTCGGGAATTCCAAAAGAACTGATGCCTCAAGAAGGAGAACTTGGTGAGACAGTCACTCCTTTGCGTCCTTCAGGAAAAGTCCATGTTGGAGATCGTCTTTATAATGCGATTGCCCAAACGGGATATTTAGATCAAGATATTGCGATTGAAGTTGTACGTGTCGAAGGAAGTAAGCTCATTGTACGTAAAGTAGATTTGAAAGGAAAATAAAGATGTTCATTGCAATAGGACTTGGAGTCGTTGCTCTTCTTTTGATCTATTTTGAGTTTTTTGTTCCAGGCGGCATTTTAGGAACGCTAGGAGCACTTTTGTTAATTGCCGGAGTGATTGTTTGTTTTTGGAAACAAACAAAACTGATTTGGGTTGCAGTCTATATTTTCTTACTGCTCATTGGTTTAGCTTTAGCAATACGCCTAGCACTTCAGAAAATCAAAAGGAGTCAAAAAAGTTTTTACCTGAGAGATGATCAAGAGGGATATGTTGCTTCATCTTATGAGAATGAGATCATTGGGAAATCAGGACAAGCCTTAACTTCTCTTAGACCTTCTGGCCATATTCTTATCGAGGAAAAGCCTTATCAAGCTGTATCTGAAAGTGGCTATATCAAAAAAGGAACCTCAATTCAAGTGATTGGGGGGGAAGGCGCCCGTTTTATTGTTAGAAAAAAGGATCAACCATCATGAATAGTTTTGACTTCTCAATTGGGATTTATATTCTCATTTTTATATTTGCACTCATTTTCCTTATCTTTTTTTGCATTGTTGCCAAATATGTGAAGCTTTGGTTTCAAGCATTTGTTTCAGGAACTCCGATTAATTTGTTTAATAT
>JANQJX010000154.1 GCA_028281425.1 Simkania sp. | reverse complement strand
TGGGGTTTGTCACCTAAGGATCGCAAGGCCGTTTTTTCTCAAGAGATGCTCTGCTGAACAGCAGCAAAAAGGCGCCTGAGAGCTCTATATCCTCCACCTGAAGGAAGAGGTTTTGCGCTCTATTTTTGATAAAATGCCTCTTTTATTTCCCAGCCTTGAACTGGAGAATCATCGTCTATAGGATCTTTTCTCCTTAGGCTTAAGAAAGTTGCATCTCTTTTTGTGCTCTCAAGAGTCTAGTGAATTTGCGACTTTCGCAATTTTCGAAAAAAAAATCTCAGTTGATCCAAAAAATTTTTCAATTCAAGGCAGTCCCTTTAACTCATTTACTTTAAATAATTTAACAAACTTATTATAATATTTATTTAAAAAAAAAGAAAAAAACATTACAATATTTATTATATAATAAATAAAAATTTAACAAATCTTTATTTCATTGAAAAAAATAGAGAATAAAAGGAAAAGAATATGTCAAATTTAATTACCAAATATCCACTTGTCTCATTTGGTATCGCTATTGCTGCTGCCTATGGTGCAAAGAAAGTATACGATCACTATGCAGTCAATCAGGCAATTGCAAAAATCAATGAAATTGCAAAAGATGACAAGATCGGTCTTGATAAATCCCAAGAAGTAGAAAATTTACTGAAAGACATCCCATCAGATCGATTGAATGAGCTCAATGATGATGTCATTAAAAAAGGACTTATACCAACAAATATTCTTTTCAATTTATCATTAGAGCAAGCAAAATTGCTTCCTCCTTCACAAATCATTGCATTCTTAAATGGTAGAGCTCCTTCACAAATCATTGCATTTTTAGGTAGTATGCCTATAGCATCCTTATCAAAATTTGATCATTCTGATCTATACAACTGGTTCCAACAAAATCTACTTTCCCAAGAAAAATATCAAAAAGTCAATCATTTAAAATCAAAACAAATCAATCAACTAGCTCAAAAAATAAAGAAAACTTCTAACCCCTTAACAGCGAAAAAGGATTGGAACTCCTGTCATGAACTTTTAAAAAAATTCCCTCCTCATTTCGCCCATTTGCTCTCAAATGATGTCATTCAACTCGACCTTATAAAAAATGACACCTTTAATTTAATTCCTTACCTTACTTATAACCAATTTTTATTACTTCCAAAAAAATATGCTCAAATCATTTGCTTACAGGAAAAACTCGAAATCGCAACAACAAAACAAGAAATCAAACCTTTTTTTCAATATTTAAAAAACAAAGGTTACATTCCTCCCATTGGGAAAAAGGGTCATATTGCAAAAGCTGTCAAGCTTGATCTAGATATCAAAGTCTCCAACCCATATATATGGACGGCTTTAGATGAAAAAACTAAAATGATACTCTTGAAAACAGGAAAGGTGGGAGGTAGACTGCTAAGAAATCTCCCATTTCAAGACAGTATCCATCTTCCTGAACCAAATTCTTTGCTAGCCGTCCAACAATCACCCGATGTTTTATACCAACAATTTAAAGGAAACAAACAATCTTTTGGATTTCCATTACTCAAGGATTCCTTCACAAATTGGGCAAAAGAAAAACTTCGTCAAAACTCCTTCTGGGATCCCCAAAAACCCCTTGCGGTTTATGCGATTTCATTTGGAAAATTTCAAGAATGGGCAGTGAATAATAAAAGCAATGATTGCTTCTCAGTATACATGATTAAGAATGAAAGAATGAAAAAATCAACTTACAAAATCAATAAATTTGTGGCTTATCGCATGGCAATCATGTCAAAAGACTACAATGTCGTTGTTACATGCATGAAAAAATATCCTCAGATGGTGAAAGATATAAAAAGTGCTAGCAAGAAAGCAAAAAAACTCATTCAAGTCCTTACATTTCAAGGACATAGAAATGCTAATAATAAAGAATCGATTGTATTTGTTCCAATGTACGTCGATAATGCTAAGCAAATACAACAGAAGTTTCTAAAAGAAGATTTTCAAATAACACCTTATGATATACAAGATCTAAAGGAAGTCATAGCACCCAAAGCAGCAATTGTTTTTGAGGCCTGCACAGCGGGATATCCCTTTGGATATAAGGGGGCACTTGGGTTACCAGGCAGAACCATTATTTCCCCTAATAAGCCCTTTAATGAGTCAGATGTGATTATTACTTCAACTCATCCTTATAGAATAAGTTGCATTGATTGTGATGATCTACTTCAAAACGAAATTATGCAAACTTTTCATGTTTAAAAAGAATTTTATCCATCCTCAAGCAAAATACAGGTCTTTAAGACCTGCATTTTGCGATTTAGAGAGGAGACTGCGGGAATCTTCATCCCCTTTTAGGGGATTGAGAGTGTCACTAGCTCATATAGAAGAAAAAGAAAAGCTCAAGATATCTTCTTCTTCAGGCTCTACCAATTTCTTAATGCGATTTTGGTAATCATTAAATCCAGTTCCTCCAGGAATCATATGTCCCATGATAAGATTGGCTTTAAAATCTAAAAGATAATCACTTTTTCCCTCACATGCTGCGTCGGTTAGCACACGCGTTGTTTCTTGGAAAGAAGCCGCTGAAACAAATGATTCAGTCCCAAGAGATGCCTTGGTAATCCCAAGAAGAACAGGGGTTGCTTGCGCAGGTTTCCCTCCCTCTCCAACAATTTTTGAATTATTTTCATGGAAAACTTTTTTATCCACATTCTCACCATATAGGAAAGTGGTATCCCCAGGGTCGGTTACCCTCACCTTTTGAAGCATCTGACGTACAATGATTTCAATGTGCTTGTCATTGATATCAACTCCTTGAAGCCGATAGACTTCTTGGACTTGATTGACCATATATTTTTGAAGCTCTCGTACTCCACAAATCTCTAATATTTCCTGAGGAATGACAAGACCATCTGTCAGTTGTTGTCCTTTAACAACATTATCTCCTCTTTGGACAATAAGATGTTTGTTAAGTGGAATAAGATGTTCTTCTTCCATTCCTGTATCTTCATCTCGAATCGCTACAATGCGTTTATTTTTTTGCACTCCTTTGAAGTCAATCACACCATCGAGTTTGGCAATTTCAGCAGCATCACGTGAGCGACGCGCTTCAAAAAGTTCTGCAACCCGAGGCAACCCTCCAGTAATATCTTTTGTTTTAATCGCACCTCGTGGAAGACGTGCCAACATTTGACCAGCATCGACTTTTTCTCCATCATCAACAGAAAGAAGTGCCCCAGAAGGAATCGCATAAGTTCCAATGAGCTTCTCATAATTATGATCGGCATAAATCATAACCTGAGGATGAAGTTCTCCTCGATGTTGACGAACAACAAATTCTATTTGCCCTGTTTGCTTATTGACTTCTCGAATTGTAGAAATCCCCTCGACAAGATCTTCATATTTCACATAACCTGGTTTCTCACAAATAATTGGAATATTGTGTTGCTCCCAATGACCAATTCTATCCTGTTTTTTAACCTTAACTCCATCTTCAAAAAGAATCCGTGTTCCCAATTCAATTCCAAAAGACTGAAGAGGCTCAATCGATTTTGTACTAAGCAGTTTTTTGTATTCTTCTAAAGAACGCCCCTCATCTCTTACAATATGTAAAAAACCATTTTTATTAAGAGCTAAATAAGCCCCTTCTTTACTTTGAACAGTTCTAAGGTCTGTATAGACCAAAATCCCCTCATAATCTGCCACAAGATCAGGGATTGCATGAGCCGCTGCAATTCCCCCTAAGTGGAAAGTACGCATCGTAAGTTGTGTTCCCGGTTCTCCAATAGATTGAGCTGCAATAATTCCCACTGCTTCTCCTTGAGCCACTTTTCTTCCATTGGCAAGATTAATTCCATAACACTTTGCGCAAACTCCACGACGTGTTTCACAAGTCAGCGTTGATCGGATTTTAACACTTTCAATCCCCGAATCATCAATACTTGCTGCTTGCATAGCTGTTAAAATATCTCCTGATTTGGCTAAGATTTTTGTTTGATCCCCAGGTTGGTAAATATCATCACAAATACTACGGCCAAACATCCGATCCTTTAAAGGAAAAAGCTCTTCTTGTCCTTGCTTAATCGCTGAAACTTCAATTCCATTTAATGTGCCACAATCCTCTTCTGTTACAAGAATATCCTGAGCAACATCGACAAGACGTCTTGTCAAATAACCCGAATCAGCTGTTTTAAGAGCTGTATCTGCTAAACCTTTTCTCGCTCCATGAGAAGAGATAAAAAATTCAAGAACACTCAAACCTTCGCGAAAATTAGAGGTAATAGGAGATTCGAGAATTTCTCCAGATGGCTTTGCCATCAACCCACGTAAGGCACCAAGTTGCTTAATTTGCGATTTAGTTCCTCGAGCTCCCGAATCCATCATCAAATAAACCGGATTAAGAACCATTTCCTTGGGTTTACTAATCATTTTAAATAAATGTTCCGCAAGGACTTCAGTCACATCTGTCCAAATGCTAATAATCTTAGATTTCCTTTCTCCTTCAGTAATGATTCCATCTTCATACTGTTTCATCACAACAGTCACTTGCTTTTGTGTCTCTTTCAAAATGTCTTCTTTTTCCTCGGGAATACAAATATCTTTAATCCCAATAGAAAGAGCAGCTTTTGTTGCCTGAGAAAACCCAATATTTTTAAGACTATCGAGAAAACGAACACATTTTTCTAAACCCACTTTTTTATAAGCAGCAAGAACAAGTTCACTCATCTTCTTTTTTCTAAGAGCATAGTTTTGAAATCCAAGCTCTTTAGGAACAATTGTGTTGAATAAAACACGTCCAGGTGTGGTTTCAACTAAACTAGAATCCAATCTAAGTTTGATTTTCTCATGAATATGAAGGCCTCGACCTAAATCATCACGCCTTAACGGACATTGATGATCATACCAGTTGTAACTTCCTGAACTTTCCATAGCGAGCAAAACTTCATGAGAAGAGGCAAAAATGCGTGTCTTTTTCCCATATTCTTCTGGAATATAGATCGGATCATGCATGAGATAATAAAGTCCCAAAATCATATCTTGAGAAGGGACTGCAGCTGGTTTTCCCGAAGAAGGTAAGAAGATATTATCAGGAGCCATCATAAGAAGTTTTGCTTCAAGTTGCGCTTCGACAGATAGAGGAATATGAACCGCCATTTGATCTCCATCAAAATCAGCATTAAAAGCAGAACAAACAAGAGGATGAATGCGGATCGCTTCTCCTTCAATAAGGACAGGTTCAAATGCCTGAATTCCAAGACGGTGAAGAGTTGGAGCACGGTTGAGTAAAACAGGATGCCCTTTAATGATTTCTTCAAGCACATCCCACACAAGAGAATCTTCTCTTTGAATCATTTTTTTTGCAGAACGAATCGTATAGACAAGCCCACGAGCCTTGAGCCTTTTTACAATAAAAGGTTCAAAAAGCTCCAAAGCCATCTTTTTAGGAAGACCACATTGATTGAATTTGAGTTCTGGACCTACTATAATCACCGAACGTCCTGAATAGTCTACCCTTTTTCCGAGAAGATTTTGACGAAATCTCCCTTGTTTTCCTTTAAGCATTTCTGAAAGAGCCTTTAAAGGACGATTTCCTGCTCCCATGACCGGATGTCCATGTCTTCCATTATCAAAAAGAGCATCGTTAGCTTCTTGAAGCATCCTTTTTTCATTGCGAATGATGACATCGGGTGTTTTGAGTTTGAGAATTGATTTTAAACGGTTATTACGATTGATTACACGCCTATAGAGATCATTTAAATCAGATGTAGCAAAGCGTCCCCCATCAAGAGGAACAAGAGGCCTTAAGTCAGGTGGAATCACTGGAACGCAAGAAATGACCATCCAGTCAGGTTTATTTGGCGAAGAATAGAAACTTTCAATGATTTTAAGCCGTTTGGCAATTTTCATTCTTGCTTGCATGGAACGGGTTTTTCGAAGCTTATCTTTGAGATCTGCCATTATTGACAAAAGATCCTCTTTCTCTAAGAGCTCACGAAGTGCCTGACCTCCCATAGAAGCTTTAAATGAATCAATCCCCCATTTTTCTTGAGCTTCACGAAATTCAACATCGTTTAAGAGCTGTTTTGGTTGAAGAGTTGTTGTCCCAGGATCGATCACAATATATTCTTCATAATAAATCACTCTTTCAAGATCAGAAACAGATATCCCTAAAATATTTCCAATACGAGAAGGCTGTGTTTTGAAAAACCAAATGTGTACAACAGGCACTGCAAGTTCAATATGAGCCATGCGTTCACGACGTACTTTTGAAAGAGTGACTTCGACACCACACCGATCACAGATGATCCCTTTATGCTTGATCTTTTTATATTTTCCACAAGCACATTCCCAATCACGTGTTGGGCCAAAGATTTTTTCGCAGAAAAGGCCCCCCTTTTCAGGCTTAAATGTGCGGTAATTGATCGTTTCCGGCTTTTTAATTTCTCCTCTTGACCATTCATTGCGAATGACATCATCTGATGCAACTTTAATGCTTAATTTATCAAATTCCGAATCTTGAATATTTTCTTCTTGCATGAACTTCTCCAAGGAGTTCTAATTGTTTTTTTTATTTTTCACCTTTGACACTTTCTGCACGAACATCAAGACAAAGGCCTTGCATCTCTTTCACAAGAACATTAAAAGATTCTGGCGTTCCTGCTTTTAAGGTATTATCACCCTTTACTATGGATTCATAAATGCTCGTACGCCCTGAGACATCATCTGATTTAACAGTCAGCATTTCTTGAAGTAAATGAGCAGCTCCATAAGCTTCAAGAGCCCAAACTTCCATCTCTCCAAATCGCTGACCTCCCCTTTGAGCTTTTCCCCCAAGAGGTTGTTGGGTCACAAGTGAATAAGGACCAATTGCTCTCGCATGAATTTTATCTGCAACAAGATGAGAAAGCTTGAGCATATAGATATAGCCCACAACAACAGGATTATCAAAGCGCTCACCTGTCCGTCCATCATAAAGCGCCATTTTTCCATTCTCTGATAAGTTTGATTCTCTCATCATCTCCCAAATTCGCTCTTCTGGGAAACCTTCAAAAACGGAACTTTTTACCCATATTCCTGACTTTTTAGCAGCAATTCCCAAATGTGTTTCAAGAAGCTGTCCCATATTCATCCGAGATGGCACTCCAAGAGGATTTAAAATGATTTCTATCGTTTGACCATCCTCTAGATAAGGCATATCTGCTTCTGGCACTAGATTTGAGACAACCCCCTTATTTCCATGACGCCCTGCCATCTTATCTCCTACTTGCAACTTTCGTTTGGTCGCAATATAGACTTTAACCTGACGAATCACTCCTGGATCGAGTTCAGTATCTCCCTTACGCATATATTCGACTTCCGATTTATGCTTCATCTGAAGCTCTTCCATTGCACGTTGTTGATCCCTTAAAATTTGCCTGAGCATTTCATAAGTATCATTTTGAGGAAAAATCAAATGATCTGGATCTTCGGCTTCAAGGATTTCTAAAGTGTTTTGAGTGATTTTTTCATCTTTTGCAACCAAAACATCTCCTTTAATACGGTGCATGATCGAATCAGGGGCTAAATCTCCAATCAGAAGTGCTCCTAATTTTTCATGAAATTGCATCAAGAGATCTGTTTCTTTTTCTTTATATTCCTTGCGAATATCTTTAATGGAACTGGTTTCTTCGACAAGTTCATCATCGGTTTTTGAAAGGCGATCTCGCCGACTAAACACCTTAACATCCATAACAACCCCTTCTGTCCCAGGAGGGACCAAAAGAGAGGCATCTTTGACATCTGCTGCTTTCTCCCCAAAAATAGCTCGAAGTAATCGTTCTTCAGGTGAAAGTTCTGTTTCTGATTTAGGAGTGATTTTCCCCACAAGAATATCTCCAGGCTTAACTTCAGCCCCAATACGAACAATCCCATCTTCCCCAAGATTAGCAAGAGCATCTTCCGAAACATTAGGAATATCACGGGTAATCTCTTCTTTTCCAAGCTTAGTATCACGTGCGGTGAGTTCAAATTCTTCTAGATAAATCGATGTATAAGCATCATTTTTAATCAGTTTTTCAGAAATAATAATCGCATCTTCATAGTTGTAACCACACCAAGGCATAAATGCCACAAGTACATTTTTACCAAGAGCAATTTCTCCTTTGTCGGTTGCTGGACCATCTGCAATAGCTTCTCCTGCTTTGACTTCATCTCCAACAAAGCAAAGAGGAGTTTGGTTGATACATGTTCCTGAATTTGAACGAAGGAATTTTTTAAGCAAATAGGTCTGCTTATGCATGCGATTTGTTTTTGAAGCAATTACAATTTGAAAACCATCTACATATTCTACAATCCCATCTTCTTCAGCCACAACAACAGAACCCGAATCACGTGCAGCCCTTTTTTCCAATCCAGTTCCCACAATAGGGGCATCGGTTCTTAAAAGAGGAACAGCTTGACGCTGCATATTTGATCCCATAAGGGCTCTATTAGCATCATCATGTTCAAGAAAGGGAATGAGTCCTGTAACAACCGAGACAAGCTGTTTAGAAGAAACATCCATATGAGTGATCTTATCAGCCTCAATTTTAAGCGGTTCAGTTCGGTAGCGAGCCCATACAATAGGTTCCTTAAACATTTTATATTCATCTAAAGGAGCCGAAGCCTGTGCAATCACGCACCGCTCCTCTTGATCAGCTGTCATATATTCAATTTCTTCTGTAACAATGCCATCGCGTACAATGCGGTAAGGTGTTTCAATAAATCCAAATTCATTGATTTTTGCATAAGAAGAAAGAGAGGTAATCAGTCCAATATTTGGTCCTTCAGGTGTTTCAATAGGGCAAATTCTACCATAATGGCTTGAATGCACATCTCGCACTTCAAAACCTGCCCTTTCTCTATTGAGCCCTCCAGGTCCAAGAGAAGAAAGCCGCCTTTTATGGGTCAGCTCAGCAATAGGATTGGTTTGATCCATAAACTGAGAAAGTTGTGAGCGTCCAAAAAAATCTTTAAGAACTCCTACAAGTCCTTTAGCTGAAACCAATTTTCCAGGGGTTAATGTATCTGATGAAAAATCAAAAAGATTCATCCGCTCTTTAATGATTTTTTCCATACGCGCCAAACCAATACGGCACTGATTTTGAACAAGCTCCCCCACAGAACGAACACGACGGTTGGCCAAATGATCAATATCATCGATCTGGGCATCTTCATCTCCACTTTTAAGTCGAATAAGATATTTAAGAGCATCGACAATATCTTCTTTTTTTAAAGTCACAATATTTAAATCTTCATCTGTTGTTTCTCTTCCCATTTTACGATTGAGTTTATAGCGCCCAACCCGTCCTAAGTTATACCTTTTGGGATCAAAGAAAAGCCGCATGATCGTCGATCTTGCATTGGATAATGTTGCTGGTTCACCTGGACGAATTTTTCGATAAAAATCTTTAAGTGCAGATTCATAAGAATCGGTCGAATCTTTAGAAAGCATTTTAATGATAGGACTTGTCTCATCAGCATCTTCTGCGATTCGAACCGAGTTAACTCCAGCATCTAACATTCTTTTAAGCATTGCTGTTGTTAACTTTTCCGAAGCTTTGCCAAAAACAACTCCAGTATCCTCTTCAAAAACATCTTCGGCTAAAATTTTTCCGATAAGTTTTGGAAAATCCTTATCCGATCTGATTTTTACTCGATAGGTACTAAAAAATTCTTCAATAATATCAGCATCTGATGAATACCCAAGTGTACGAATAAAAGAGGTTGCAAGAACTTTACGACGCCTTTTTTTCCGATCGACATAAACAAAAATCATATCATTAATATCAAAAGAAGCTTCAAGCCAACTTCCACGGTAAGGAATAATTCTAAAAGAATAGAGCATATTTCCTTTTGCATGCTTTTCTTGTTCAAAAGATATCCCAGGAGAACGGTGGAGCTGAGAGACAATCACCCTTTCTGCTCCATTAATCACGAAGGTTCCTCCTTCTGTCATAATGGGCATCGTTCCCATATAGACTTCTTCTTCTTTAATTCCCGTTTCATCGGTAAGACGAAATTTCACTTTCAAAACAACATTATAGGTAATCCCCCGACGAATACATTCCTCTGGAGAATACTTAGGAACGCCTAAATTGTAAGAAAGATACTCAAGAACGGTTTTTTCATCATAGGATTTAATTGGAAAAATTTCTTGAAAAACTTCTTCTAAGCCATTATTTTCTCTTTCATGAATAAGCCGATCAGCTTGCAAAAATTGCTGATAAGATTTGATTTGTATCTCAATAAGATTCGGAAGAGCAATGATCTCTTCTTTGCTGCGAAAACTTACCCGACTTGGAGGCCTTTTTAGCATATAAATGTCTCCGTCTAACTAGACTGTTTTAGAATATGTTCATCTTAAAAAGCTATAAACAAAAAAAAGGGAGCAGAAACCTCAAATGAAGAGGTTTCCTGCTATCTTTCTTTCTAATTTGTGTTAAATATTTTTCTAAAAGCTTAGACACCTTTAAGACTGACCTTTGCTCCAGCAGCATCTGTAAGTTTCTTTTTAATTTCTTCAGCTTCGGCTTTAGGCGCTTCTTTAACAACCTTAGGAACTCCTTCAACGAGCTCTTTTGCCTCTTTAAGACCAAGCCCAGTGACTTCTCGAACAATTTTAATCGCTGCAATTTTCTTATCAGCTGGAAATTCTTCGAGAATGACTTGAAAATCGGTTGCCTCTTCACCAGCCTCTCCAGCTGATCCTTCAGCCGGGGCAACCATCATAGGCGCTGCAGCTGTAGCCTTGACATCCCACTCTTTCTCCAAAGCTTTCTTAAGTTTAGAAAGCTTTAATACAGAAAGATGGCTGAGCGATTCAACGAGCTCTTCGATATTTACTTCTTGCTTGTCTGTCACGGTTATATTCCCCTATATGAATTCAATGTTTAATGTTTTAAGATGATTGTGCATCCTTCTCCATTTTTTGATCGATGCAGTGAATCACACTGGTTAAAAGGGCCTCTATCAAAGAAATCATTTCACTCATCGGAGCTTCTAGCACTCCCAACACTTGAGCACGCATCTCATTTTTATTCGAAAGCTCAGAAATAGCTTTAACATCTTCAGAAGAACAGATTTTCCCCTCAAAGCTTCCTCCAAGAATCGTAATCATGTCTTCATGGGATTTTTTATATTTGTAAACGGTTTTAGCTATTGAAACCGTATCTTCTCCCGAATAAACAAATCCCAGGTGGCCTTCGAGCATTTCTTTTTTCAAAGCTATTCCAAGCTCATTTGCCGCCTTTAAAAAAATGCGTTTTTTGACCACATAAAATCCTCCTCCTGTTTCCGCAACATCATTGCGAAAGTCTGCAGTTATATTGGGATCCATTTTATGATAACCCATTAGAACAAACGCAGGAGCAGCTTTTAGGTAGCTTTTAATTTCTTCTAAAAGTAATTTTTTTTCTGCCCTCATAACTATTTTACTTACCTTAAGCTAATTAGAAATAGAATTTAGATCAATTTTCAGTCCAGGACCCATTGTCGAAGAGATAAAAAGAGATTGCAAATAATGCCCCTTAGCTGTTGCTGGCTTTGCCCGAACAACAGCTTGAAGAAATGCCTTAATATTTTCGACTAAATGTTCCTTTGTAAAAGAAATTTTCCCAATAAGGTTATTGATCACTCCATATTTATCAACCTTAAATTCAATCTTTCCCTTTTTGAGATCTTCAACTCCTTTTTTTACATCAGTTGTGACAGTTCCTGCTTTTGGAGTAGGCATCAAACCACGTGGGCCTAAAATTCTTCCGAGCTTCCCTACCTCTCTCATCATATCAGGAGTCGCAAGCAGTGTATCAAAATCAGTCCATCCCCCCTTAATCTTTTCAATAAGATCTTGATCTCCTACAAAATCAGCTCCCACAGCTAAAGCCTCTTTTGCTTTTTCTCCTTTTACAAGCACAACAACAACAACTTTTTTCCCAATTCCATTGGGCAATAAAACAGTACTTCTGACCTGTTGATCCGATTTTTTAGGGTCGATACCAATTTTAAGTGCAACTTCTATCGATTGATCAAATTTAGGAGGGGGGCATTTCTGAAGAACTCCAATTGCCTCTCCAACTTCATAGGTTTTTTCTCTGCTAAAAAGCTTATCGATTTGTTGAAATCTTTTTGTTTTTTTCTCTAATTTCTTATGCTTATCCATCATCAATAATATTCACTCCCATGGAACGTGCCGTCCCTTCTACAATCCACATCATCATCAATAATATCCACTCCCATGGAACGTGCCGTCCCTTCTACAATGCACATCATCGCTTCTTCAGAGCGAGCTCTAAGATCTGAAGCCTTTATCTTCACAATTTTTTTAACTTGCGATTTTGTAAGCTTACCTATTTTATCTCTGTTGGGAACCCCTGACCCTTTACTGATTCCAAGTTCCTTTAAAATCAATTTTGCCATAGGAGGTTTTGTCGTCGTGAAAACCAAACTTTTATCAGAATAAACAAAAATCGTAACACCCAAAACATCGCCTGCTTGAGCTTGAGTTTTTGCATTAAAATTCTTACAAAAGAGCATAATATTGACTCCAGCAGCCCCAAGAGCTGGACCAATAGGAGGAGCAGGAGTTGCCTTCCCCGCAGCTATTTGAAGTTTAATTTTCTTTTCTAATTTTTTTGCCATATATTCTTATCCCATTTACTCTTTATTCAATCAACTTCTGCATCAGCTGACACTTCTTCAACCTGCCAAAATTCAAGATCATCGACCTGTGTTTCTCGTCCAAAAATAATGACATTCACACTAAGACACCCCTTTTCATGATTCACTTCAAGAACATCTCCCACAAAGTTCACAAAAACACCATCTACAATTTTCACTCGATCTCCAATGGAAATCTTATGTTTATGCACCACTTCATCTTTACGCTGCTTGAGCTCAGACAAAATTTCGCTGACCTCTTTTTCTCCTAAAGGAACGGGGTTTCCCCCACCTATAAAACCAATAACACCATTGGTTTCATTGACATAAAGCCAAGCTTCATCACTCATCTTCATTTTAACAAGTGCATACCCAGGCCAAAGTCGTTTTTCAGAAATTTTTTGTTCACCTCTCTTGACTTCCGCTACATTTTCAGAAGGAACAAGAACTTCCTCAATGATCTCAAGCATTCCCTTGTTTACTCGATTTTCCTCAAGGCTTTTTTTAACTTTTTTTTCTTGGCCAGACATGACCTGAATCACGTACCAATGACTTTCCATCATTTCCTTAATTCATTCAAGTTATCTACTTGGCAAAATTGCTAATTCCCTGAAGAACAAATCGAATACAAAGATCTACAACATAAATCCCAAGGCCAAGAGCAAATATAGCCCCAAGCACAATTTTTGTGCAGAAAACCAACTCTTCTTTTGTCGTCCAAGAGACTTTTTTCATTTCTTCTTTCAATTCATGAAAGAAATTGGTTTTACCTTTTACTTTTTTTCTTTTTTTAGCGTTTAATTCTGCTACTTTATGAGAAATTGTCATCCCTGGCTTTCTTTTTTTTTTCATTTAACTCTTTTTGCGAGTGCGGAGGGATTCGAACCCCCGGCCGGCGACTTTGGAGATCGCTGCTCTACCAACTGAGCTACACACCCATCCTTGGATTGAAGGCATGCGAAAAGGAAAAAAATTTCCACTTTGAAAAACTCCCCGTCTTTAAGATTTAAGCCTCGTCAACAATCTTGGAAACAGTTCCTGCACCAATTGTACGCCCTCCTTCCCGGATAGCAAAACGCATCCCTTCTTCCATTGCAACAGGAGAAATCAGTTCCCCTGTGATTTCAACATTATCTCCAGGCATCACCATTTCTGTTCCTTCTGGAAGAGCTACAGTTCCTGTAACATCTGTTGTTCTGAAGAAAAATTGAGGACGATATCCAGAAAAGAAAGGTTTATGCCTTCCACCCTCCTCTTTTTTAAGAACATAAATCGCCCCTTTAAATTTTGTATGAGGCGTACATGTTCCAGGAGCAGCAAGGACCATCCCCCGTTCAATATCTTTTTTATCAATGCCTCGGATTAAAAGTCCTACATTTTCACCAGCTCTAGCTTCGTCAAGCAATTTATTAAACATCTCAATTCCGGTGACGACGGCTTCACGGGTTTCACGTAATCCTACAATTTGAACTTTATCATTGAGCTTTATCCTTCCCCTTTCAACACGTCCTGTTGCAACTGTTCCTCTTCCCTGAATTGAAAAAACATCTTCAACAGGCATCAAAAAATCTTTGTCAATATCACGTTGAGGGATCGGAATCTTGTCATCAACAGCACTCATCAGCTCTATAATTTTTTCCGCCCAACTTTCATCACCTTCTAGAGCTTTTAATGCAGATCCTCGAATAATAGGGCAGTCCTTATACCCTTGAGCCTCGAGCATTTCTCCAATTTCCATTTCAACAAGTTCAACAAGCTCGTCATCTCCTTTCTCAATCTGATCCATTTTATTAAGGAAAACAACAATAGAAGGAACTCCTACTTGTCTTGCTAGAAGAACGTGTTCTTTGGTTTGAGGCATAGGACCATCGGGTGCTCCTATCACAAGAATTGCCCCATCCATTTGAGCTGCCCCAGTCACCATATTTTTTACATAGTCGGCATGTCCAGGACAATCAACATGAGCATAATGACGTTTGTCTGTTTCATATTCAACGTGGCTTGAATTAATCGTAATCCCACGGGCTTTTTCTTCAGGACTATTATCAATCGAGGCATAATTGCGAAACTTCGCTCCACCTTTTTTAGCAAGAACTTGCGTAATTGCTGCCGTAAGGGTTGTTTTGCCATGATCGACGTGACCAATCGTTCCGATATTTATGTGGGGCTTTGTTCTTTGAAAGGTTTCTTTTGCCATTGTAATATTCCTCCGATTGAGCTCCTATATGTGGCTATTGAAAGATTAATAATGCTCATTTGCCCAGAATAGGAGTTGAACCTACGACCGCTTGCTTACCATGCAAGTGCTCTACCTCTGAGCTATCTGGGCATTTAAAATTTTAACACCTACATGTACCAGCAAGTGGTACAAAACTCCATTTAAACCAGCGCAAACCCATTCACTATAAGCTCATTTGAATGAACAACAAGAAGCACTCACACCTAGTTTAAGCGAATGCTACAAAGCTTAACTCCCACTTTAAAAAAAAGCAACATCTATCGAAGAAAAACATCTCTTAGCATCTTGTATAAGACATAAGATTTCCTCTTATTTTGAGAAGCTAAATTGGAAAAAACTAAAATGACACAGCTGACTTCAGATCGAAAGATCATAGAAACTATTCAACCTAAACATTCTGAAAAAGGTTATATGATATTCTGTGTAACAAGTCAAAAAAATTATAACTACACAGAAGCTGCTACCTCTTATGGGCCTGCCTTGAGACGATCATTCTCCAGTTCAAGGCAGGCCCCTTATTTACACATCCTCTTTTAAAAGAGATACAGCGTGAGAAATCCAATTGACAAATCAGTGATGTTTTGCATAGCTTCTAAGAGCATCACAAGAAGAGAAAAAATATTTATTTGCGACGATAAATGATGCGCGCTTTACTCAGATCATAAGGAGAGAGTTCTACAGTGACGTTATCCCCTACAAAAACACGGATATTACGCATACGCATTTTTCCACACAGATGAGCTAAGACAACCATTCCATTTTCAAGAACAACGCGAAAATTCATATTCGGTAATAATTCCTCAATTTTACCTTCTAATTTAAGAATATCTTCTTTTGGCATTTATCTCCCTATGTATTTAAAAACACATTTTTAATTTTACATTAAAAGCTGTAAAAACCATGTATTTTACGAATTTTTTTTATTTTAATCTACAGAAACCCTAATTTCAAGTGAAAAGACTCCAATGATAAAACCCTTTTCTCTTTCACCTCCGATTGAACCCTAATTTCGTCTGACGGTTTTTTTTAAAAGATTTAGCCCGCATTTTACGCCACCTCTGGAAAAAGAGGGACACGAATGTTTTCAGAAACGCCAACCAAGAAAATTTATGGGATGTGTGAGCGAAACAAAGCATGCGGATTTTTTCAGGGGTGGCGTAAAATAGGGGTTAGGGTCACCACCAAGGGTTTAAGAGACTTTATGCAAACTTATTTTATACCAATCATGAAAAATAGCATCTATTTTTTTTCCCTTAAACTTCAATTTTACGCTAAAATAAGAATGCTTTTGATGCTTGCTTTTCAATGCACAAAATGAGCTTTTTTGAATTTTTTTAAGGTGAGAACCATGGAGTACCAAAGTTGTTTAAATAAACAAGAAAAATTAAAAACTCTTTTTTTAAACTGTACGACCCAAGAAAAGCGGTATGAAAAAATGATTGAACTAGGACATCACCTCCCCCCTTATCCAGAAAATTTCAAAACACCTGAGTATCTCGTTAAAGGATGTCAAAGTCTTCTTTATTTAAAATCTTATTTTAAAAAAAATTGCATAAACTTTATTGCCTTTTCAGAAGCTCTGATTTCAGCTGGTTTAGCAGCAATGCTACTTTCGATCTATAATGAAGAAAAACCCGAAGTGCTTATCAAATGTCCTCCAATTGTTTTGAAAGAACTCAAAATACTCAATTATCTTTCCCCAAGCCGTTCTAATGGTTTGAGAAGCCTTTATCTTAAAATGCAAAAAGAGGCCCTAAATCACCTATGTCAAAAATCTCTTTAACCCCCTCCTTTCCTTAACCTCTACTTCTCTACCTATTCTAGAAAAATCCACACCCTTTGTTTTCTGATATATCCAATAAGGAACTGCCTTGAACTGGAAGATTTATCTCTCGATAAAATGCGAGCTAGGCATGCGAAATAGGGGTAAAACTGTGCAAAAAGGATCCACAATGCATGATGTGTCTTCAAAAGACTTAGGCATTCTTTTGAGAAATAAAGGCAAATCTTTGACAAAATATCTCAGCCCTTTTAAATTCTAGTTTGTAAACTTTTGCAACTTTCATCTAAATGAATTTAGATGCAAATGATTAAAAGAGCCAATAACTTTGAAATTTTTTTGTCCTTGTACTAGAACAATTGTTTAAACTTAAGGGCTACCTTGAATTGAGATTTTTTGAAAGGAATTTTTAATTTTATCGAAAACTTGATTTGGCTTAAGTTGACATCATCCATGGAGATTTAAGCCAAATCAAGTTTTCAATAAAAAGAAGGCTTAAGGTAAAAAATTCAAGCTCAAGGCAGTCCCATTGAATGAAAAAACATAAAAAAATTTCATCTTTTTATGACAATTAAATACGCTTTCCGAAAGTTTTGTTTGATTGTGTTATCTCTTTTCTTTGTTGCCTCTTTGACCTTTTTGCTAATGCAAGTTGTTCCAGGAGACCCTTTTCTTCAAGAACAAGCAGTTCCAGAAGAAATTATGAAAAGCATGTATAAGCATTATGGTCTTGACCAACCTTGGTATATTCAATATGGTCGTTATCTAAAAGGATTGATCACTTGGAATCTAGGTCCTTCTTTTAAGTATGAAGGAAGACAAGTCAACAATATTATTCAAGAAGGGTTTCCTATTTCATTCATCTTAGGATTAGAAGCAATTACAATTTCTTTATCAGTTGGGGTTTTTCTCGGTTCTTTTTCAGCACTTTGGAAGGGAAAATGGCAAGATCACCTCTGTATGATAATCGCTGTCATTGGGATTTCTATTCCCAATTTTATTATGGCAACCCTCCTCCAATATCTCTTCGCAATGAAACTCAATCTTCTCCCTGTAGCTCGCTGGGGAGATTTCTTGCATTCTATCCTCCCCGCGATTTCTCTAGCAAGCCTTCCTACTGCATTCATTGCAAGATTAACACGTGCTAATATGGTTGAAACCCTTGAACAAGACTTTATCCAAACAGCCCGTTCCAAAGGTCTTAGTGAAACCCAAGTCATATTTAAACATGTTTTAAAAAACAGTTTTCTTCCTGTCATTACTTATTTAGGCCCTCTATCCAGCACTGTTTTAACAGGAAGCTTTATCGTTGAAAAAATTTTTGGAATCCCTGGTCTAGGGGGATGGTTTGTCACAAGCATCACTAACCGAGATTATACGGTGATCATGGGAGTTACGATTTTCTATAGTACCTTATTCATGTTAACTATTTTTTTCGTCGATCTTATCTATACATGGATCGATCCCAGAATCCAATTTAAAAAGGAAAAAGCAAAATGAAAGATTCTGAAATTGTCCTTTCTCCTTCTTTTCCTAAAGAGGCCTTCAAAAGAAAAAAGCAATCTTTTTACTGGAAAAATTCTTGGGATCGTCTATGTCAGAATAAGCCTGCTCTATTTGGACTGGTTTTATTAATACTCCTTATGACAGGAGCCATTTTTGTTCCTTTAATAAGCTCTCATACTTACTATGAAACCTGTCTTCATTTAAAAAACACATCTCCTAATTTTCAATTTTGGTTTGGAACTGATGAACTTGGAAGAGATCTCTTTGTAAGGATTTGGTGGGGAGCTAGGATTTCTCTTTTCGTCGGAATTTGCGCTGCCATCATTGATATGATTATCGGGGTTTTTTATGGGGCTCTTGCTGGTATGATCGGAGGTAAAGTCGAAGAACTGATGATGCGTATTGCCGATATTCTCTTTTCTCTCCCCTATCTTCTAATCGTGATTCTACTTATGGTTGTGATGAAATCTGGAGTTTTGACAATTGTTCTTGCTCTGACGATCACAGGATGGATCAATATGGCTCGGATTGTAAGAGGACAAATCTTGCAAATCAAACAAACTGAATTCGTCCTAGCTGCTTATATGTTAGGAGCAAGCCGCTGGAGAATTTTGGTACACCATCTTATTCCCAATTGTATTGGATCAATCATTACGATCATGACAATGACAATTCCTACTGGGATATTTACTGAAGCTTTTTTAAGTTTTCTTGGTCTGGGGGTTCAAGCTCCCATTGCCAGTTGGGGAACAATGGCAAACGATGGTCTTTCAGCTCTTAGATATTATCCTTGGCGTCTTTTTTTTCCAGCTGCTTTTATAAGTCTTACAATGCTCGCATTTAATCTCTTAGGAAATGGGGTCCGAGATGCATTTGATCCGAGGCTAAGAACATGAAAAAGCTCTTATCGGTTAAACGCCTATCAACAAGCTTTTATACCAGATCTAAAAAAATTAGAGCTGTTCAAAATGTCTCTTTCGATCTGAAAGAAGGAGAAGCTTTGGGAATTGTAGGGGAATCAGGATGTGGAAAGTCAGCAATGGCCAAAAGTATCAATCAACTCCTTCCAAAAAAATCAGCAACCATTGAATCGGGAAATATTATTTACAAAGGAGAAAACCTTTTAGAAAAAAATAAAAAAGAAATGCGCGCAATTCGGGGAAAAGAAATCAGTATGATTTTTCAAGACCCTATGACATCTCTTAATCCTACCATGAAAATTGGGAAGCAAGTAGGAGAAGCATACCATCTGCACTACCCTCAAAAAAGCAAACTTGAAGTCTATAGACATGTTATCAAACTTTTTATGCAAGTTAGAATTCCTCAACCCGAAGAACGCTACCATCAATACCCCCATGAATTGAGCGGAGGTATGCGTCAACGGGTCATGGTTGCCATTGCAATCAGTTGCAACCCCTTTATTCTTCTTGCCGACGAGCCAACAACAGCACTTGATGTGACAATTCAAGCCCAAATTCTCAAATTACTCAAGCAAATTCAAAAAGAGGAAAACATGAGTATTCTCTTAATCACACATGATTTTAGTATTGTTGCAAATTTTTGTGATCGAGTGGTTGTGATGTATGCGGGAAAAGTGATTGAAAAGGCTTCTGTTTATCAACTTTTTGAATCCCCCAAACATCCTTATACTAAAGAACTCATAAATGCAATTCCCCGCCTTGATTCAGAAGAACAAAATAAGCTCAATACAATTGATGGCACCCCGCCTGATTTAGCTCTTCCTCCTTTGGGTTGTTCCTTTGAGCCCCGTTGTTCTTCAAAAATTATTTGCTGCAAAACCAAATGCCCTTCACTGGTAGAAACCAATCCTGATCACTTTGTCAAATGTCACCTTTTTTCTAAGGAAAACACCCATGGCTGAAAAAAAGGTCCTTTTTGAAGTTAAAAACCTTACTAAAACGTTTCAAAGTCAAGGAAAACTGCTTCATGTCATCAATGATATTTCTCTAAAGATTTATTCCAAAGAAATCTTAGGACTCGTTGGGGAATCGGGATGTGGAAAAACAGTTTTCTCACGCATCCTTACTTCCCTTTACCAACCTACTAGTGGAGACATTCTTTTTGAAGGACAAAATCTTATAAAAGCAAAGTCAAAAAAGCTTAGACACTTGCGTCAAAATATACAATATATCTTTCAAGACCCTTATGCTTCACTCAACCCTCGTATGATGACAGGAGAAATCATTGCTGAACCTTTAAATATCCATCGGGCCGTTTCATCCAAAGCACAAAAACATCATGTGATGCAACTATTAAATCATGTTGGACTCCCCCACGATGCCATATTTCGTTTTCCCCATGAATTTAGTGGGGGACAAAGACAAAGAATCGGAATCGCAAGAGCTCTTGCTTTAAATCCCCATTTCATCGTATGCGATGAACCAACAGCTGCTTTAGACGTTTCAATCCAAGCCCAAATTATCAATCTTTTAAAAGCCCTACAAAAAAAGCTTGGTCTGACTTATCTTTTTATCTCTCATGATCTTGCTCTTGTCAAATATCTTTCAACACGCATTGTTGTCATGTATCTTGGGAAAATTATGGAAATCGCCCCAAGTCAAAACCTCTATCAAAATCCCCTCCATCCTTATACTCAGGCCCTTTTAAGCTCCATTCCAACTCCCAACCCTATTGCTGAAAAAAAACGACGCCCGATTTTTTTAAAAGGGGAAGTTCCAAGTTCCATTCATCTACCTAAAGGATGTGTTTTTTCAAGTAGATGTCCCAAGGTCATGCCGCTTTGCAAACAAAAAACTCCAAAATTACAAAAAATTGATGGGGACCATCACATTGCCTGTCATCTTTACTAATTCTTTCAAAAAATCCTGAAAAATCTTCCCTAGTCGAATCATGCGAGGGAATCTCGCCCTCACATTCTCACAGATAGGGTCAAGAAATGGCGCGCGCATCTGTTGACCACGTTTCCATCTCCTGCCTCGTCAAACCGGACTTGTGGATTTCCCACATCCGGCTTTCCTAATA
>JANQJX010000148.1 GCA_028281425.1 Simkania sp. | reverse complement strand
CTATCGTCAATTGCCAAAACGTTCCCTAAGCTTTAATCAGGCTTAAATTCCCACAAAAATCCCAATCGATTTTGTAGTGTCTTTGGAAAGTGGAACGTGCATTTTTAGTGACTTAAGTTAAATTTTGCGAAAGTTGGGCTAGCTTAAATGTTGCTCAGAGCATGTTTTCTTCGTTTTTCAGGGACGACTAAAATATCATATCGAAAAACACCCAGAGCACTATCTGAGAGAGATAGCAAAAGTTTTTGGATTGCGCTTGGAGTCCGTCTTTTATGCATGTAAAAGGTTGTGATCTTACTACAATTTTACGGACATACAAAACGTAGACAAGTAAACTATTGATCCGAAAAATTTTTCAGTTGAAGGCAGGTCCAATAGGGGTAAAAGCTTTCCCAAACTGTTCTCCCATATGTGCTTTGACTTCAATCCGTTTTGATGATGAGATGAGTAAATCTTTATCAAAAGAGACTTTTTTCGGAGGAAAAAACATCAAGATAGAAGAACCCCCAAATTGAAAGTACCCCTTTTCTTCTCCTTTCATGCAAAGAGTTTGAGGAGTATATGTTTGTTGAATACTTGCAACACATGTCGCTCCTACTTCAATAAAGAGAATTTTTCCAAACATTTTTGTTTGGAGTTCGGTCATCATCCGTTTATTTTTAGAAAAGATGCTGATTTTTTTCCTAAGTGCAAGAGGATTGACTGAGTAGAAACGGCCGTTAATCAATTTTGCTTTTGAAGGAAGACACTGACAAGGGAAGTGAAAGCGATGATAATCCATTGGACAAAGCCTTCCAATAACAAGGCTTCCCTTTCTGTAGGTATCATATAAAGTTTTATTTTGAGTTAAAGTGAGCAAATTGAATTTTTCTCCTTTCACATAAAATCCATTAGCCTTATGAATGGAAGGGTAAAAAAGATAGCGTCCATCTGCAGGCAAAACGATAATATCTTCTCCTTCAGCAATGGGACGGCTCTCTTTTTTAAGCTTGCGAATGAAAAAGTCATTAAAAGAAGAAAACTTTTTAATAGGAAGCTCAAATTCATCTGTGTTCACCTTAAATCTTTTAATAAAAGGGAAAATTTTTTTTCGACTGCTCTTTTTTTTTTGCAGAAAGCCATAAAAATAAGAAAAAAAAGCAAAGCGAGAAGTCATAGGAAGTAAAAGGTTTTTTAAAATAAGAGGAAACATTCCGTTTCCGTAGAGAATTTTAAGAAAAAAGAGTCCATAGATCTCTTCTTTTTCAACATTTTGGGTTTTTCGATCAAAAACGTAGACTTCTTTCATCGATTTTCCTCTTAAATTTCGAAAAAATTTTCGTTTGATCGACATCTTATTATTTGGTTTTTCCTATTTTTTCTAAAGGTTTTTCTTTGTGCCTTGGAGTGCGACCTATTTTCCGATACATCCGGTAAACTCTCTCGGCAAGGTTGCAAACTTATCCCCTCGAGAATGTCTTAAGTCTTGAAAAACACTCTCTCACGCTTTTTCGAAAGAGGGGGTGTGCGAAATGTGGGCGTGCGCCATGACCCTCCAGTCTGTGAGATTGACCGGAGGAACGCTCTAAAAGAGATGGAGGAAGGCCCTCCG
>JANQJX010000127.1 GCA_028281425.1 Simkania sp. | reverse complement strand
TTTTCTCCTTAGGCCTTAAGATAAGTCGCATCTCCTTTTGCTCTCAAGAGTATGTGAATTTGCACCTTTCACAATTTTCGAAAAAAATCTCAATCGATCTGAACAATTTTTCAGTTCAAGGCAGGCCCATTCTATACCCTTGAGAGCAAAAGATGTGCGACTTTCTCAAACCTAAAGAGACTAGACAAAGATCGTAATGATTTTCCAGGTCAAGGCGGTTCCTTAAAAGAATTCTTTAAGTCTTGAAAAATCCTCGCGTGTGCCTTTTCGAAAGTTAGGGTATGCGAAGCTAATGGTAAGAAGGGTACAAAAGGCAATCAAGCTCAAAAAAAGCCCAGGAGCGCCACTCCAATGGGTGAGATGATAGAGCCAAAGTCCAATGACACAACTGCTTCCTCCAAAAAGTTGCGATCCTACTACAGAAGCAAGGGCAATAAAACGGTAACGGCCCTTTGAAGGAGCAGTTTCATACGCCCAAGCGTAGAGAGGGGCTGAAAATCCCACTCCTAAAATAACGAGAATTATACGAACTACAAACACTCTTGTTTCATTTGCATTGAATAACAAGCTAAAGAGAAAAGGGGCGGCGATTGATACGGTTATAAGAGAAAAAGACATGATCTTTCGAAAAGAAAAAAACGTTGAAATCCATCCAAAAAGAGGTAGAAGAAGAAGATCAAAGGCTAAAATTTTTGTGTTGGTTGCTAAAGCTTCAGATTGAGAGAGTTTGGATATAAAAGGAAGGTAACCATTTATCAACGTTGTAGTGCTATGATAAATCGCATAAGAAAAGCCGATCCCAAGGCAAAGAGTAAAAAAACATTTTTTTTCCTTCCAAATCAAAGACAAAATAGGTGTGTACAAAGAGGGTTCACGGGATGGGGAGTTTTTAAGAAAATGTCTCAAAAATATTCCAAAAAAGGCAGTCAGGCAGCTCCCAAAGTAAAGTAGACGCCATTTTGTTAAAATAAGCTCAAAGTGAGCAAAAAGATAGACAGCAATTGAAGCAAGTAAAATACCTAAAACTGAGGAACTATCATAGAGACTACTATAAAAACTTCTCTTATGATGAGGAGATTTTTCAAGTGCCAAAAGAGCTCCTCCTGTGACCTCCCCTGCGGCGAAAAAATTTTGGCAAAGTCTTAAGAAGGTCAATAAAACAAATGAAAGAGGACCAACTTTATTATAGGTGGGAAGAAGCCCTATTAAAAAAGTGGTGGCAGCCATCCCAGATAAGGATAAAATTAAGGCTTTTTCTATTCCTTTTTCATCTCCTATTTTTCCAAAGAAAAGGGCTCCAAAAGGTCTAGAAGCTAAACCTAAAGGCATAATGGCAAAAGTAAGAATGAGGGAAATTAGAGGAGAGACATTAGAGTGAAAAAAAAGAGAAGAAAAAAAAGGAGCCAGGAAAATAAAGAGGTAATGGTCAAAGTGCTCGAGTAAATTCCCAATGATAGCAGCAACCAAATGGGAAAACTTTTTCATTGTCACGCTCCCTACGCTAGTATTGTCTAGATCAGGTCATAAGGGTTGAACAAAGATGTTCTTTCAGCCTACTAAAGGGCACCCCTGGTGGTTAAAATCAGGCATTTAATTTAAGGCCAACTTAACATAAAAGCTCTATAAAGAGGTTTAAATTTTCGATGACATTTTCAGAAAAAACAGCAATGAAAAGAGCTAAAATGCTATTTCCAAGCCGCTTTTCCAGGCTAATGCTAATTTATCAAAGTGATTTAAAATTTTCAAGCAAATATGACAAGAGGATAAGATCACAAATTTATCCATTCGAAAATTTCTTAGTGCCAAAAAAAAATAGTGGCGTACTTTTTTCGAAAGAGGTGGGAGAGATACAAGTGAGATTTTTTAGGGAGGAAGTTTCAATTTTTTTACAAATGTGGTTTAAGTAGTCCCCCAATTGGCCCTGCGCAAGGAATTTTTATAAACATTAAAAATCTCAATCGATCCGAACAATTTTTCAGTTCAAGGCAGGCCCTGAAAAAATCTAAGGGGGTAAATTAAGTAAGCATTTAAAGTTTCTGGATGCGTTGATTTCATACCAGTGGCTTGGTAAAAACTAAAGCTTTTTTAAGGAGTCAAAATCAGAGTTTTTTTTGCTCAAATAACAATCGAGACTGATTTTTCCGGGACCTGAGAAGAAAAGCCATAAAAAAATAAGAATGTAGATGACTTCAGGAATGTAGAAAAGTTTTTCGAAAAATAGAGAAAAATGATGCGCTGAAGGAAGAGCACGATGGTCCCAAATGAGTGCTGTAACAAGCATCACAAGAAAGAAAAAAGCAGAAAAACTTGTTAAGAAGCCGATTAGGATTAAAATTCCCAAAAGGAGTGCCATTAAAGGGAAAAAGTAAGTGAAAAATTCGGCTGAAGCAATCTCTGCAGCTTGAAGTGTTTGCATTAAGATTTCGTGTTGTGTTGGGTCAAAAATTTTAAAAAAACCGGAGAGAATAAAAAAAAGGCCAACGCATAGACGAACAATAAAAATAGGTAGCCATTCAACACTTCTCTTATAGAGACCAAGTTTAGAAAAAAACGCATACATGTTTATTCCTCAATTGTTAGCGCATTGAAAAAAAATGAATCTCTCCATTATTGATTTTATTCTTTTATTATATAAGGGGCTTAGGATTGTAAATGATTCTTCCCTCTTTTTTCGATAGACTTTTTTTTTATTTGTTGCAACAAAGAAATGGTTTTTTCTTTTTTATGTGTCAAGGTGAATCAAAAAAATAAATCCTCTTAAAGGTTTTAACCCGCTTTTCGAAAAGCCAAGAAATTTTCAATGCAGGTTAATCCGCCTTGAATTTTTCCATTTTCTGAGCTTTCTTTTTTTAATACCCGGATTGTGACCTGTTTTTCCATTCCGGGATGATTTTTTCATTGGCATAAATATTTTTTTATATAAAATGATTTTGAAATTTATTCGTTTTTCAAAATGGAGGAAAATTTTTAATTCTTCTACATTTTTTACAACAATAGGAGTGAGAGTAAAATGCAACCAATCTGTGAGAATACACCGCCCCAAATCCCTGAAAGTTGGAACTTTTCAAATTCAACTGCAAATGCATCAATAGATAATTATAAGAGTCATTTGAAATCTAATCTTAATAAACCAAAGGTCAAGCTTGATGATAAATTAATCGGCAAATATTATGATGATTATTTTACATTAAGTCAAATATCAAAAATGCAAGCGTGTTATCAAGTTTCAAAAAGTCGGGCGTATTATAATTATCTAAAAAATTTCTGTTGTTACATCTGTTGTTATGTTTGTTGCATTTGGTGTTTTAGAAAGAAAGGAAATTCTTCGAATTCGTACGACTTAAAAGAAGGTAAAATCAACCCCGAAAATGATAAAAGAGATTCAGACATCTATTTGTCTGTCGCAAAAGATATCATAAATGCAGATGATGAGAGGATGCATGCAATTAGCAATTTTTTGCAAATTCCCATAACACTGCTTCAAGGGATGAAAACTGCATCCAAAAAAAATATTCACATGTTGAATCACCTTTTAACTAAAATGCTAACCTCAAAGAAACATAAGAATTCAACATCTAAATTTTTTGAGCCTACTAAAAACAACCAACGTGCCCATTCTTTAGATGCAGCCATATGCTTAAATAAGCCTAAAACTCAATCTCTGTCGAGTTGTAGTACGAACTCTTCTATGGGTTCAAATAATTCATCAAGTAACCAAGTTTCCCTTCAAATGCGTATTTGTTCTTTAAATGATCACAATAGTAGTCAAGATGAAAATGGTCAAAATAGTAGTCAAGATGATGAGTACCTTGATTTACAATAACCTCCTACAAATGAAACGACTTAGATTTTTAAACGAGATTTAGTTTCTTCTTAAAAAATTAAGGTTAACTCTTAAGGGCCTGCCTTGAACTGAAAAATTGTTCGGATCGATTGAGATTTTTTTCGAAAATTGTGAAAGGTGCAAATTCACATACTCTTGAGAGCAAAAGGAGATGCGAC
>JANQJX010000115.1 GCA_028281425.1 Simkania sp. | reverse complement strand
TAAAGCTTCTTTTTTATTCTCAAAATGAAAAAGCTCTGGTTTAAAATTTTCTTTAATAATGTTCTTGATTTCTTTTTCGATTTTGGAAAAATCTCCTTCTGAAATATCTATATTTGCGAAATCATAATAAAAACCATTTTCAATAGGAGGTCCAATCGTTGGAAGAGCCTTTGGGAAAAGGCGAAGAACGGCTTGAGCAAGGACGTGTGCAGAAGTGTGCCAAAAAACTTCTTTTCCTTTAGGGTCTTCAAAATGATAAAAAATGAGCTCATCTCCCTCGTTTAAGAGAGTGAAGAGATCTTTTTGAGTCCCATTTATAGAGACGGTTAACGCTTGATCTGGCTCATTGAAATGAAGTTTTTTAGCAAGGTCTTGAGCCCGACTCTCTTCAGGTAAAACGATCTCTTTATTTTGATAGTTGATTTTTGGCATAATTTCTATTCTAATAGAGATGATAAAAAAGGAAAAGAATTTGCTAGATCTATGAATCCTTTTACAAATTTCCCAAATGAACAAAATATTGCAAAATCCCTTTCAAAGAGCAAGATTCAGAGCCCTTTTTTATTTCGTTCTATCGAAAGAGCCCGTTTTCTTTCTGCATTTTTAATTGATGAAAAAGGAGTGCTTATCAAAAAAGAGCTTCCTTCTTTTCCTGAAGGCATTTATGGGGAAAACGATTGGGAGGTTATCTGCCATTTTAAGCATGTTTTAGAAACTCTTTATCAGAAAAAAGAACTTTTACTCCTTTTTAACCGTTTTTTACTTCCCGTTTCCAACGCTCATATTAAAAAACTTGTGATTTATTCTCTGGATCTTCCTTTGAATGCGCAAATCACACTTAGAGATCTTAGGCGAGCTGTTCTTTCTGCTCTTTTAACTCCTCTTAGGCAAAATATTGGTTCTTGTTTTGCTACAGCTCCTGCCATATTGATTCAAAGAGAGCAAATTGAAAGACTTCTTTTTGACCTTTTCGAATTGATGATGAAAAGTAAGCTTTCGCGCACGATTGATGGGCAATTAAAGAGTGTGCCAATCAGTTTGAGCTTTGGGATAGGGGATTTAAATCAACTCGTTGATTTGTCTGACCCTACTTTTCTTGAATCTCCAGGTCTTAAAAAGGCCTTTGCATCGATTGGAATAAAAAATGAAGAGATCAAAAAATATGTTTCTAAAGAAGGAACCATGACTGTCCAAAACCTCATTGAAAGAGTGGTTTTTCTTTTCTTTAGAATCAACCCAACCGATCTCAAAGAGGGTTTTCTTCGGAAAAAAAGCGAAAGAGTCAAAGAAGCTTATTTGGCTTTAGAAGAAGCTAAAAATAGGTTCAAAATCGTAACCGATCATGCTCTTTTAAGAACATGGGAATATACTCTTGCTTCGTTTTCTGATTATAAAATTGAATTTTCCCGTTGGAATCTATTTGCGAGTTTGGGTTTTGATTCCAAAGAAGAAGGTGGGATTGGAGAACTTATTTACAAAAAACTTCAAGATAAGCTTGATAAAACCCATCAGGAAATAGAAAAACTCTATCAAGATTATCTCAAGTCGATAGATGAAGAACGTGTCTTAAAAGCACTTTTGCGAGGAGCTTCGAGTTATGAGAAGGTGCGTCAACTCAAAGGGCAACTTATTGCACAGACCCATCAAGCTCAAGTATGTGAGGAACTTTTTGAAAATGCAAGTCACAAAGGAGAGCATCTTTCCCATTTTTTTCCTTTTCTTGTCGAAAAATACATGGAGCAATTTCAATATTATTTTCAAGAAATTTATGATCCTGAGATGATTGATATTCATCCTTTTGTTTATGATGATGCACCAGCTGGTTTTCGTCTTGTCTATAAACATGGAAGACAAGATCCTTCTTGTTGGACGCTCATTCAAAATCAAAAAGAGTATATTGAAAGTTTGATTCATTTTTTTTTAGGAGTAGAGCCGCTGATTGCAAGTCAAACCGATTGGAAAGAGGGAAAGAAAATTGTTGAAGAGATCACAACCGCTCTTATTCATCATTTAAGTACAGAAGATTTTTTAATATCTGCCATTGAAAGAATGGGAAAAGCACATCAAAAACCTCAAAAGAAAGAGGCTTTCAAACAGATACAGTATTTAGAAAAAAAACCTTGGAGTTATACCTCTGGGGGATCTATGCATACGCTGCTTAAGTGTTATTATTCTTTGGAAAAAGAAATTTTTGAAGAAGTATGTGTCGTGAAGCGACCGATCGATTTGCTTGTATTCTTACTGGATCTGATGCAAAATCTCCCTTCTTCGATAAGCACTCCTTTTGAGAAGAATAGTTCGCATGGACTTCTTATGTATAGTCCTACCCATGCTTTTACTTTTCGTCCCGGGCTTTCTCCTTTTAAAGAAGGATGGATAGAGAAAAATTTTAGTTATACTTGGGCACGCGACAAAGCGCTCATTCCTGGTCAGGTTTTTTATGAACAATTTGAGGTAGATGAACCTTTGCAACATTTTTTAGCCCAAAGATTTTTTGAAGCAAATTTTCCTCTTCGTGCTGAAGAATTAAACGTGCAATTTTCTTCTCAAAACCAATCTTTTTCACTGCGTTCTTTTCGCTCTTATCTTGTAGATTTTTTATCTTTTTATTTTTCAGCCCAAATGGCAATAGAAGATCAAATTGATGGGTTTTTACGATCGGCTTTTCCGATTCTTAAAGCAGATGATCTGCAAAAATTAAGAGAGAGACTTTCAGAGAAAACGAAAAAACCGCTTAAGGAAATAAATAGAGCTCCTCTTTATTTTTTAGAAGCTTATGATCATTTTTACTCTTTGCTTCCTCCATCTACACATAGCTATGATCTTTTAGATGAGACTTTTTTAAGTCTAAATTTAGCTCCTCCTTCTTTGCTTCTTTTTGCCGATACCAATTGGTCTAATCACTATTTTGGAATGGGGTATAACCCAGGAATTGGGGGGTTAGATCTCTATCGTGTTGACCTTCGGTCTCGTAGGGGATATCCCCTCTCTATTTGGCGCCCTTTTATCGATGGGCGCTCTGAAAAACCCTGGGGAGTTTTGAGTATGCCTTCCGATTATAACCGAAAGAAAGGGAATGATTTCTTATTTTTACCTCTTACCAAACGCGTATAGCATGAAGCTCTTGGAAGCTGACTGTACACCTCTTTGAAAGAGTAGAGATGCGAAATGGGGGCTATTAGGAGGCCCAGACAGATTCAAAGGCTTTTTCATAAAGCTGTTTGGAACTTTCTTTCAAGATTTTGATACGTTGCTGCTCTTGCTTTGTTAAATCCCTTTGTTGGATGCCAGCCTTTTCTTCTATGGAACGCAACTCTTCATACCAAACATGGGCTTGATCTTTAGCTTCGAGCATTTGAGAGAAATTAAACTGCATTTCTCCATAAAAATCCGTTTCAGGATCATAAAAAATGACAAGAAAATCTCGATATCCAGCCTTTGTTGGATGGCGGAAGCGATTCTTTGTATAGACGATTTCATAATCCTTAGAAAAGGCAGCCAAGAGAGTATGTAATTGAGAAGGTGTCTGGGCATGGATAGTGCCACGGACTAAATCGCAGAGCTTTTTGAAATCCCCATGGTCTCGATTGACCTTTTCCAAAGTCCGACCAAGCTTTTTGAGAGGG
>JANQJX010000070.1 GCA_028281425.1 Simkania sp. | reverse complement strand
CTTAAAGGGGGGCTTAAGTAGAAAGTGAAGGCTTGACTATGCAGAGTCTTTCTCTAAAATTTACTGGAAAAAAGTTCTTTGGAGTCAGGGCTACTTTGCTGGCTCTGTAGGAGGGGTGTCACTTGTCTATTGTGCGTGGAGTCTATTGAACAGCAGCAAAAAGGCGCCTGAGAGCTCTAGATCCTCCACCTGAAGGAAGAGGTTTTGCGCTCTATTTTTGATAAAATAAAAATTAAACGCAACCATACAGAGATTTTTATGGAAATTGATGTAAGAAGTATGTTAAACTTATTCTCATGAGTCCTGTTGATAAGGGATCTTTGGGTGCCAAGCTCCTCAACTATAAGCTTTTTTAGGGGATCAAAGCGCTAGACGACATGCAAGCAAAATTCTGCTTACTTTCTCTAGGTGACGAACCCACTTTAACTAAACAGGTTGAACTAGCTGTATCTAATTCCCTATCTACTACAGGGCTCTTTTCTTCTTAAACCCGTGATTGTTATCTAATTTCTGCTAAAAAGCCCTTTTAAATGTATATCTTTGAAATTTGTCTCCTCTAGTTTATGGGCCTGTCTAGAACTGAAAAATTTTTCGAAAGAAATCTCAATGGATCTGAACAATTTTTCAGTTCTAGGCAGGCCCTAAAAGAATTTATTGAATGTCCCAGCGAAACAGAGCCTATGAATTTTTCAAAATGTTTCATGATATTTCCCCCCCATTTTGCGTAAGGTGATGAACAAAGCAACTACTCATTCTGTATTTTTGAGAAAGAAGAGAAACAAGTTCTTTTAAAAAAACCTCTTTTACCTCATATTGCTTTTTGAGTTCTTTTTTAATTTTCCCAAAAAAAATCTCCTTTGAAAGGAAATGCTTTTTCAAAACCTCTAAGAAAGTAAGATGAGAACGTCCTTGTCTATATTTGGGTGTTTTTGGGGGGTAAAGAAGGTAGTTCATATTTTGAGGGTTAAAATCCCAAAGAAATGTTGTATGATGGACAAAGCGATTTTTTGTGATGTATTGAGCATTTCCCCCACATTTTTTTTCACCGATGACATAGTCGTTTTCTTTGAGATTGAAAGAAGGAATATGAAGTGCTTTCTTATAGAGATCTTCCGACCAGCGCAAAATAGGTTCTGGAAAAGAGCCGAAAGGGTGAGATTTTTTTTCGAGGATCAATGAAACAAATAAGGTATTTGAATCGACGATAACTGTTCCACCACCACTGTAGCGTTTGATGATAGGAATTGGTTTGACTTTCATTTTTTTAAAATCTACAAGCTTTTCAATGTTTCCCGAAATGCCCATGACAATTCTTTCGGGTGATCCTTCGTTAAAAATGCAAAAATTTTTATTTGTAAGGCGAAGTAACCCTTCTTCGAGTATGAGTTGATCAAAAATATCTCGATTTTTAAAACGAAGAAGATAGAGAGTTGGTTTCTTATCCATGTTTTTAAAGATTCAAACGATTTTTAAAATCGATAAGAAGTAAAAAAAGGGGAAGATCCTTTTCATAAAAACTTTTATTTGCTTGGGTTAGACATGATTGTGTTTCCCTTTTTTTTAGCTTGTTCTAAAAAAAATTGAGCGGTTTCCAAAAGTTTATTAAAGCTGAAAGAGGAATTTTTAACTCCTAATTTTCCTTGACTTAAGCTAGCAAGACCCATAGACATTGTTAAGTAAAGATGAGAAGAACCCACTGAAAAAGGATAGGTTTCTAAGGCTTCTTGAATATTCTCAGCAATGAATCTAGCTCCTTTTGGAGAAGTATTAGGAAGGAGGATAATAAATGTTTCTTGTTTTTGAGAAAATAAAAAGTCTTGCTTTCGCATTAAGGGTTCTAAAAAATGTTCAAATGCAACGAGTAATTGATCTGTTTTTTCTTTTCCTTTTATAAGCTGAAATTTTTCCTTTTGATCGATTTCAAGGATCAAAAGAGACAGAGGACTTTTTTCTTTTAAAGCATTAGAAATTAATTTCACTGCCAGAGGATCTAAAAGGCTTTTATCTTTAAGTGAGGTGGTTTCAAAGTGGGTATTAAGGAGATTTAATTGGGGGAGATTTGCGATTTTTTCTTCGGTGTTTTTTATTTTGGTTCCAATCTCAATGCGAAGAAAAACCTCCTCTTTTTCAAGAGGTTTATTTAAAAAATCGGTTGCTCCTGCTTTGAGAAGAGTTCTTATAAATGATTTTTTTAAACGGTTTGTGATGATTAAAATGGGAGTATAAAGGTGATTTGTAATTTTGCGGATTTTTTGGCAGAAGGTTTTTAAGTTTATCGATGAAGTTTCTTCATCGATAATAATAACTGCAGCTTTATCTTTTTTTAAAAAGAAGAGAGCTTTTTCTTCATGATTGCAAACATTGAGGAAAAAAGAATTTTTTTGGGATGCCAGGGTTTTAAAGAAGATCAAAGTCGAAGAAACGTCGGTGATTAAAATCAAGGTAGGGGTGGAATGCAAGATAGCCTCATCATCACTACAACTTCGTAGTACCATTTATTTTTCTCTTTTCATCTTGTATAGACACTGATCTTAAAAGTTGATGACATGAAATAAGTTGCACTACGAGGCATTACTAAAAATCTTTAAGATAGGCTCAATATATATCAAGTTATTTTTTAAGAAAAACCATAAGAATGGAAATGTCAGCAGGGGAAACCCCTGAAATTCTTGCAGCTTGTCCTAAAGTATAAGGACATTTTTTTTTAAGTTTTTCTAAAGCTTCATTGCGAAGACCAACGACAGCATCGTAATTAAAAAATTTTGGGATCAAAAATGTTTCTAGTGTTTTTTGTTTTTCTATAATTTTTTTTTGCCGTATAATGTAGCCTGCATATTTAAGGTCAATTTCAATCGCTCGATTGATCTCTTCTCCTTGATCGATGAGTTGAGGATATTTTTCTAAAAGTTTTTGATAGGAATATTGAGGCTGTTTAAGCAATTTGGCAAATGTCATAGATTTTTTGTTGTGGCTTAGATGAGTTTTTGTTAAGTAAGAAATGCCTTCTTGAATTTTTTTTTCTTTTTGTTTTAATTGCTTAAATTGCCTTTCATCGATAAGTCCAAGAGCATACCCATAAGCACGCAAACGTAAATCGGCATTATCTTGACGAAGAAGCAAGCGGTGCTCAGCTCGCGAAGTAAACATCCGATAAGGTTCATCCAATTCTTTTGTGATCAGATCGTCGATCATGACCCCAATATAGGATTCTGAGCGGTTTAAAATAAAAGGGGAACGATTTTTACATTTAAGTGCTGCATTGATTCCAGCTATAAGTCCTTGTGCTGCTGCTTCTTCATAACCTGTAGTTCCGTTAATTTGCCCTGAAAAAAAGAGATTTTCGATCCCTTTTGTTTCCAGGGTGTTTGTCATTTGACCACTTGTTACACAGTCATATTCAACGGCGTAAGCAGGGCGCATGATTTGACTTTTTTCTAAACCTGGAATGGTTTGAATCATCTCATATTGAATATTAAAAGGAAGCGAAGAAGAGAGTCCATTTACATAAACTTCTTGAGTATTTAGTCCTTCAGGTTCTAAAAAAATCTGATGCCTTTTTTTGTCTTTGAAGCGGACGAATTTATGTTCAATAGAAGGACAGTAACGGGGACCAACTCCTTGGATGATGCCTGAATAAAGAGGTGAAAGGTGAAGATTATTTTCGATGATTTTTTGAGTTTTTTCATTTGTATATGTGATGTAACAAGAAATTTGAGGTAATTTTTTTTCTTGTTGATCGAATGAAAAGGCCACCCCTTCTTCTGAAGGTTGCTCTTCGGTTTTGCTAAGATCGATAGAGGCAAGGTGAAGACGGGGAGGAGTTCCTGTTTTAAATCTTTGAAGTTTGAATCCAAGATTTTCTAGTGATAAAGAAAGTTGATTCGAAGATTTATCTCCGAAGCGCCCCCCTGGATGATTTGCTGTTCCGATATGGAGAAGCCCCCTCATAAATGTGCCGGCTGATAGGATAAGCGTTTTAGCTTTGTAGGTGATACCTTCTTGAGTTGTAACTTGTCGAAATATTTTCTTTTCAACGTTGATTGAAATAATCGTGCCTTGCTTGATTGTGAGATGAGGAGTTTTTTCTAGAAAAAATTTCATGTCTAATTGATAGGCGTTTTTATCTGATTGAGCACGAGGAGACCAAACAGCAGGTCCTTTAGAAGCGTTGAGCATCCGAAACTGAATGGCTGTTCGATCAGCAATTTTCCCCATGATCCCACCTAAGGCATCAATTTCTCTTACAATATGTCCTTTTGCTGTTCCTCCAATAGAAGGATTGCAACTCATTTTCCCGATTGTATCGAGGTTCATTGTCAAGAGGAGGACAGAAACGCCCATTCGAGCAGCAGCATGAGCAGCTTCACAGCCAGCATGCCCTCCTCCAATGACAATCACATCAAATGTTTCAGGATAAGTCCACATATTAAGGTAGATAAAAAGATAAAGATTCTGTTTTTTTTAATAAAAAATCTTATTTAACATCCGCTTAGACCTATAAAAACCTTAAACGAATGTATTTAAGAAGACTCTAAACTTTATAGAAACGACTTGAAAAATTATCTGTTTTTCTTATGACGATCGCGACGACGACGTTTTTTACGCTTATGCTTTGAAATTTTTAGCCGACGTTTTTTTTTAACTGATGACATTATTTGCTCAATTTTTCCGATTCCTTAAAGGATTGTAGAATTTTGACAAAAAAAGGTAAAGGAGAAGTTTGTTGCTTTCAGTGAATTGGGAGAAAAGGGGGACTTATATGCCAAAATATCAGCTATTCTTATAAGTGTTTTTCTAAACTCACAAATCCCAAAAAGCCCTTTTGGGTCGTCGAAATCTACGATTTCCTGATTTTTCGACCTTACATTTTCCTTTTTTCGCAATTTTGAGCCGCTTTCTTTTTCTCTTTCAAAAGCTTAAAATTCTAAAATTTGCTAAAATAGCACGAGTTACATGTAAGGTTTTCATGAAAATCTGTTTGAAAATAGCACTTTGGCTATTTTCTTCATAGATTTTTTTAGAAATTTTATCAAAAATATGGGCTTTTTCATAAAACCCCTGAATGACACCTTGCGTTAACCCAAGTTTACCACTTGTAGTTTAGAATTTTTTTTAAATCCATGGAATTTACACACAAAATCTACGAGCAAGAACAAACAATTGTTGCCATTGCAACTCCTCCTGGAGAGGGGGGGATAGCAATCATCCGTATTTCAGGAGAAAAAGCCCTTTTTGTTGCTGATCAAATTTTTTCTGGTCCCATTTTTTCTTACAAAACTCACACGGTTCACCTTGGGAAAATTTTGGATGGAAAAGAAGGTATCATCGATGAAGGTCTTGCAATTGTCATGCGTTCTCCTCATTCCTATACCGGGGAAGATATTGTAGAAATTCACTGCCATGGAGGAATATTTATTTCTCAAAGAGTTTTAAAAGCAGCTCTTCAAGCAGGTGCACGTGGTGCCCTTCCAGGAGAATTTACCTGTAGAGCTTTTCAGAATGGGAAGATGGATCTCACACGTGCAGAGGCTGTTCAAAAACTGATTGCTGCAAAAAATTCTCAAGCGGCTCAAATAGCAGAAAATCAACTTCGAGGAAATCTTTCTGAAGCGATTAAAACATTTCAAAAAAAACTCGTCGATAGTGCTGCCATTTTAGAAGCTTGGATCGATTTTCCCGAAGAGGGCCTTGAATTCATCACACCTCTTGAGCTCTTAGATTTACTTGAGAAAACTCTCCAAGAAATGACCTTTTTAAAAGAAACCTTTCATGAAGGAAAACGGCTTCAGACAACACATTCTCTTTGTTTGCTTGGCGAGCCGAATGTTGGCAAGTCTTCTTTGATGAATTTGCTTGTGCAAAATGAAAGAGCGATTGTCACTTCTATTCCTGGAACAACACGTGATATTTTGGAGGAAGAGATTGTTCTTGCAGGTCTCAATTTTCGCCTCGTTGATACAGCAGGAATTCGTCAAACGGATGAGCTTATCGAAAAAGAGGGGATCAAACGTTCTTTTGCAGCAGCAAAAGAGGCAGATCTCATTTTGTATGTTCTCGATGTTAGTGCTCCAAAAGTTGATGAAAGTTTGATCACTAAGATCTCTCAAAAACATACAATTGCGATTTGGAATAAAATTGATCTAGATTCTTACAAAAAGCTTCCACCTGTCCCTTTTAAAACGGTTTTCATTTCGGCAAAAGAAAAAAGGGGGATAAAGAGGCTTAAAGAAATGATTCATCAAATGATTTGGGGTCAAACCCTCCCTTCTAAAGAAGAAGTCATTTTAAGCTCTGAAAGACACTATCAATCGCTTCATCGAGCCATAAAAGCCACAAAAAAGGTCACCCATGGGCTTAAACATGGGCTTTCTCCAGAGTTTTTGACAGCAGACATTAAAGAGGCTATAGAGGAGCTTGGAACAATTATTGGAATCAATATTACAGAAGAGGTTCTAAATGCTATCTTTTCCAAATTTTGTGTGGGAAAATGAAAAAAAAAGAACGTGCAATTTTCATCGAAACCGTTTTAAATCAGCTCTATCCTTCTCCTCTTATTCCTCTCAGTCATAAAGATCCTTATACCTTGCTCATTGCTGTTTTGCTTTCTGCAAGATGTACAGATAAAAAAGTCAATCAAATTACTCCTCTCCTCTTTGCAAAAGCCGACACACCCGAGCAAATGATTTTACTTGATTTGGAAACAGTTCAATCCATTATCCGTCCCTGTGGTCTTTCTCCTCAAAAAGCAAGCGCTATCTTAAAGCTTTCAAAAATCCTTATCGAAGATTACCGAAGCATTGTTCCCCGTGAAGCAAAAGAGCTCGAAAAATTACCTGGTGTAGGACATAAAACCGCTTCTGTCGTTTTGACCCAAGCATTTGGAATTCCTATGTTTCCTATAGATACCCATATTCATCGATGTGCTAAACGGTGGAGGCTTACCCAAGGGAAAAATGTAAAACAAACCGAAGAAGATTTAAAAAATTTATTTCCTGAGTCTCATTGGGGAAAACTTCATCTTCAGATGATTTATTATGGAAGAGAGTATTGCCCTGCACGTGGGCATTGCATGGAAAAATGTTTGATTTGCCAAAAACTTCAAGTGAAGTAAGTCTGTCATTATTATCGAAAAGAACTTATCCCCTCGGGAATTTCTTGGCTTTTTGAAAAACATTCAAGCATGCCTTTTTCCATAGGGGGCATGAGAAATGCGGGCTAGTCATATCTTTTTGATTTCTAAAATTGTTCCTGTCATTTGATGGTTTTTAAGAAGATGCAAAATTTGCTCTGCGACATCTTTGGGGGAAAGCAGTGTTTTTGGGTCTTCATTTGGGAAATTATTACGTCTCATTGATGTATTGGTACGTTGAGGTGCAACGACATTGATGAAAAGGTCTGGAAATTCTTCGGCAAGGCCTTGGGTGAAATTCACAATAGCAGCTTTTGTTGCTGAATAAATGGAATATTTTTTTCGTCCACGATAAAAAGCTGAAGAAGAAAAATTAATGATATGACCTCCTTTTTTGATCTTTGCAAGGCGACAACTATAAATGGTGGTGTGAAGATTTGTTTCGATGAGATGATTGATTTCTTCGGATGAAAGTTCTTGAAAAGGCTTGAGTGATAAAAATCCTGTAGCATTAATAAGGCCATCTAAAAGTCCATGTTTATGAAAAATTTTGTCAAACGTTTTTTGAGTGTGCTTAAAATTTGTTAAATCAATAGGCCAATTTTTAGACGATTTGGAAAGAAGAAAAACTTGTGCTCCCATCTCTTGAAGAAGCTCAGAGAGTTTTGTTCCAATCCCTCCTGTTCCTCCGGTAATAGCATATTTTTTGTTTTTAAAACAAAAAGAAGATGGGGGGGGAGTTTTATAATTAAAACGTAATAATTGTTCAGATAAAAACAAATCAACTTCATTTGTAATTTTAATGTTGTTTGATGACCCTTTTAAAATATGAACAGGGTAGCCTAATTTTAAGACTAAGCTACAATCATCAAAAGCTGATTGAGTAGAAGCTTTTTCATGAGCTTTTAAAATAACTGGGTAAGAAAAACTTTGAGGGGTTTGTCCTCTTAAATATTCAAAGCGTTTAGGAATGGCATCAATTGTATGCATTGATTTTGTGTGAACAAGGGTGTCAGTTAAGGGGATACAAGTATTGATTGCCACATGAGTTTTTAAAGCTTGAATGTTTTTTTCAATAATCTCTTGAGAAACAAAAGGACGAACAGCATCATGGATGAGAACAAAATCGGTTTCTTTCCCACAGGCAATAAGACCTCGGTAAGATGAGTTTTGTCTGCTAGGGCCTCCTTCAATGATCTTGACTCTTTTGTCTTGAATTTCTTTTTTTACTGATGGGATCCACTTGGGAGAACAAGGAAGGATGATTTCTTCAAATTCTTTAAAAGGGAGAAATTTTTCAAGAGTATGAAGATAAATTTTTTTCCCCGATAAGCTTAAAAATTGTTTGGGAGTTTTGCTTCCAAATCGTTTTCCTTCTCCTCCCATAAGTAAGATGGCTTTCATTGGATTTTTAACTCAATTTTTTTACACTGTTTGTTTAAGTAGTTAGCACGCTTTATTAAAAGATCCTCTGGAGGAAGGGGTTTCTCAGATTCAGTGAAGAAGTAAGAATGGCTACTGTGAAAAAAAATTTGATTGAGCTCTCGATCAGTGATTCCTTTTATCCAATTTAGATGAGTCCCTAATTTAAGCAAACTCAAAATATTTAAAGTTTCGTAGATATCCATACGGTGAGCATGAAGAGCAAGCCCTAAAGCACGGCTAATTTTATCAATAAGAAAAGGAGAAGGGGTTTGTTTAAGTTTTTCTCTTTCGTTTTTTTCAAGACAGGTCAGCTTTATTGCGGTTTTATGAAGAGTATCTAAAATGTGTTGTTCGCTAAGCCCTAGGGTATATTGGTTTTCAATGACAATAAGATCTCCTACAAAGGTGTTAAAATGGCTGAGCCCTTTGAAAATAAGACCTTCTTCCTGACTTTTTTCTGATATTTTATCGATTTTGTTAAGATGAATCAGGCAAGGAAGATGAAGAAAACCTTGAATTGTCAATGCTGTTCCACATTGAGTTGGGTCGGCGGTGAGATAGCCAAATTGAGGCATAAAAGCAAAAGGATGCTCTTTTTCTATCCTTTTTTCGAGGTTAAAAAGGTGTGTTAGGGCTGTATCCCAATGCGATGTGGTTTCAAAGCAACCAAGCAGAAGATGGTCTTCTTGATCAATTTTAGCATAGATTTGCCTGTTTGAATTGAGCAAAAAGGCTTGAGTTTCATGCCTTGGTGAAGAGGAATCTTTTATGAAAAAATGGGTATGAATCACCTCTTTTTCGATAGATGAAAGATCTTGAGTCTTAAAAAAAAAGGTATTTTCCCTAGGAAAATTTTTCATCAATGTCTGTTTGAGAATCTCTAGAAGAGTTTCATGTTCAGATGTATTCATTTTTTCAGGAAAATGAAACTGACTTAAGTTACGTCTTAATGTAAAATGGGAAAAAGGCCAGGAGGGAGAAATGATTTTTTCCCAAAGGGGAGGAGAATGGAGAAATTTTTTTAACGTCTCTTTGGGGATCATCCTTGGGTGTCATCCCTTATTTTTCTTAAAGTTTTGATTTGATCTCTTACCCATGCTGCTTCTTCATAGTTCTCTTCTTTAAGAGCGTTACTTAGTGCTTCATTTAAGATCGTTAAACGGTTTTTTTGGTTCTCATTTGGGAGGGGATTTGGAGTTTTACCTAAATGGAGATAAAGAGAAGAGCTTTTTTTTAGATTTTCCGATTGAGATGCGATTGCATCTAAAGCTTTAAGCTGATTGAGGATTGTTTTTTCAAAGAGAGAGTAACATTGAATGCAACCAAGAGGTTCTCCTAAAAGAAGGCTTTTTTTTGTCGTTTTACAAAAGGTGCAAAAGAAAGGACTTTCTTTTTCGTCTGAAGAAAAAGAAATTTCATCGGTTTCTCTTCCTAATTTTGACTGAAGCATAGGACACTCTAAACACATGTGATAGAGCGTTTTATTCTCTCCAATGAGTTCTTGATAAATAATTTCGATTTTTTTTCTGCATTGATTGCATTCTAAAGGACGCTCTTCCATTTTTCCTTTTGGGGATTTTTCTTCTTTATAAACAGAATGTGAAAAAAGAAAAATATCTTTTCGATATCCATTAAATCCTTTAAAAGGAAATTAAAGTGAATATAAGAGATTATAATTTAAATTTTTTTATTATTAAATTTATAGATCCTTATAAATTAAACATTTCAAACTATGAGGTTGCTTTTTTGCTTAAATTTTTGACCAAAAAAGCAACTCCACTATGAGGATAAACATGCAAAAATCGATCATTCTTTTTTTTCTTATTGTTAAAACTACTTTCAGTTTTGCTCAGTATGGGCAACAGGGAACAATACCGGTTCCTCCTAAGAATCATTCCTATGGTGATAGTTATGCACCCAATCAATCAGGATGTTCGAATACTTATTTGTCTGCAGATGAAAAGTGGTTTATGAATCAATTAAGTTCTATTCATCAAAATATTTTTTGTACACAGTTTACACCTGCTCAACGTATGCACGCTATGAAATTGCATCAGTCTAAAGTAGAGGAACTCCAGGGAGATAAAAAAACAATTTCTCCTGATATGGCTGTTGAAATTATCTTAGAAACAACACGTAGTAAGAAAAAAGAACAGCTTCCTGATTCTTATAGAGATTCCCCTTCTGCAAAATATCCCTATAATACAGAGTCTTATGGTGACTCTAAAAATCGTCCCTCTTATGATGGACGCTCTCCTCAGCAAGACCAAAAACCTTCTCATCAAAACCAAAAATCTCGTCATCCTCCTTATTCCGGGAATGATCGTTATTTTGAAAGCTATTAACCCATCATTTTTTGACGTCAAAAAAAACACTCATGTGCCTCTTTTCCCCAGAGGTAACGTAAAAATAGGGGCTAAAGGGTAGATTTTGAGCAAATTCTTTATTTGAGAGTGGGAAAAGTCAAGAAAAAAAAATGGATCACATTGACAAGATAATGGCAAATGATGCTAGTTTCAATAGATTGAGTCAGCTCGTAAAGTGTTCCATAAACCAATCCTGCGATGAAGGTTAAAAAAATATAAGAAGGATCTTTAAGATAGATGAAATGGAAAAAAGAAAAAAGAAGGGAAATAAGAAAGATGCTGAGACTCTTTGAGAAACGTATTTTTAAGATCTGAGAAAGTTCTCGTTGTAAAACACCTCTAAAGAAGGCTTCTTCTGGAATTGTTGTTAAAAAGAGATTGGATATCAGAAAGATCAAGCTTATCGAAGGAAATTTTATATCGATCTCAATCATCTTTAAAAGAAAGGCGAGAAAAAGCAAAAAAATCACTCCAAGAGAAGAAAAACACATGGTTTTAACGATTATTTTCTTTGAAAAAGAGTGAGTTGAAAGAAGGGGAATTGTAAATGCAAGTGCAAAGAAGCCTATGAAAGGTTTGTCGAAATTCAAGTAGAAAGTCCAAGGGGACCCTTTGGGACTGATCAAGACCTTATCGAGAAGTTTAAAATTATGAAACCCAGGAAATAGATGCGTCATCAGTGCAGTAGAAATCGCAAAGATAAGCAAAAGGATTGAGATATGATATTTCGTTTTAATCTTTTTGGAAATGATGATGTAGCAAATTGCTAGAGAGCCAATAGCGATAAGCGCTTTTGGTTCGATAAGTTTTCCAAAGTAGGCAAAAAAACAAGACAAAGTCACAAAGCTGCCAAAGAAATAAAAGTGCTTGTAAGACCAAAGACTTATGAAAGCAATAATTAAGGTAGAAAAAGCAAGAATAACAAGAGGATGAGAGATTAGATTGAGAAAAGGACTCATTATAATTTCTGGGAGATAATTTTTTCGGTTAAATATTCATAAATACCTGTAGGCCCTCCTTCACGGCCTAACCCAGAAGCTTTTATCCCTCCAAAAGGGAGTTGTGCACTTGAAGGACTTCCATCATTAAGTCCGATCATTCCAAACTGAAGCCTATGGCATATGGTTTCTGAGCGTTGAAGTCCTTCTGTAAACACGTAAGCTGCAAGTCCATAGGGAGTTTGGTTGGCACGTCGAATCACTTCATCTTGATCTTCAAAAGAAGCAATTGCTGCAACAGGCCCAAAGGTTTCTTCATTAAAAATAAGCATATCGTCTGTGACATTTGTTAGAATTTCTGGTTCATAAGGTTTTGTAGCCCCTAAATGAGTTTTTGCTCCTTTTGAAAGGGCCTCTTTGATGTGTGCTTTCGTTTTTTTCTCAGAAAGAGGATGAATTGCATAGCTAAAATAAGTCAATTCTTCTAAAGGATTCCCGATAGGTAGTTGTTTAACTTTTTCGATAAAGCCTTCTAAAAATTTTGAATAAATGTTTTTCTGAACAAAAAGACGATTGACGCAAATGCAAGTTTGTCCACTTTGTCTAAATTTAGCAATGAGTGTTCCTTCAAGGGCTTTTTCTAAGTCGGCATCATCAAAAATAATACAAGGGGCATTCCCTCCAAGTTCCATTGTCATTTTCTTCAAAGTTTGAGCACACCCTCGATAGAGGTATTGACCTATCTTAAGGCTTCCAGTAAATGAAAGTTTTCGAATCGATGGAGCGTTTAAGAAGGCCTTCCCAATTTTTTTTTCATTTCCAATTAAAATTTGGAGGGCTTCTTTAGGGATTCCTGCTTTTAAGCAAAGGGTTCCAAGCGTGATGAGACTTGCTGGAGTTTCGGGGCTTGGTTTGGCAATAATGGGACAGCCTGCTGCAAAAGCAGCTGCGATTTTACGCCCTGCCATAGCAATGGGAAAGTTCCATGGGGTGATAATTGCAGAAGGGCCGATAGGCTCGTATTTAAGAAAAAGACGTTTATCAGAAAACTGAGAGGGAATTTCCATTCCATACACACGTTTTGCTTCTTCGCTAAACCATTTGAAATAGCTTGCCGTATAATCGACTTCATTTGTAGCTTCACGAATAGGTTTTCCTGTCTCCAGAGTAATCAGCTTTGCAATGTCAGGTTTTTCTTCTTCAAGAAGGGAAACAATCCGATCTAAGATAAGAGAGCGTTGATAAGCAGTCATCTTTTGCAAAGAGGGAATTTCGATAGCTTTAAGAGCCTCTTCAATTGTCTCATTATCTGCTTGGTAGGCAGTAAGCCATTGGCTCTTAAGAACAGGAGAGGTATGAAAAGAAGCCGTTTTGGTTTTTTTTTCTTTTCCATTAACTAGTGAGCCGATGACTTTCATGAGGGTTTCCGACCTTAATATCCCTAAATACGCTCTATTTCATCCCAGCCATCTTTTTTAGAACTGACACATCTACTTCGGTTCGTACCTTTGGCGTCTTATCGTCATATCTATTCTAATTTTTACCAAGCTAATGGCGTAAAGATGGCATTTAGAGGTCCTATAAACTAAAAAACCTACTTTAACATAAAAACTCTATAAGAAAGGTAGGAAATTAAAATTTTTTAGCTCTGATTGTCCCAAAACTCCGATCAAGACAGTTCCTAACCCACATTTCGCGTGCCTTCTCTTTCGAAAAGGCGTGTGCGAGTGTTTTTTGAGCCTTAAGAAATTCTCGAATGGATAAGTTTGCACCCTCACCTAAAAAAATTTATTGGATGTGTGAGCGAAACAGAGCCTATGGATTTTTCTAGATTGGGCATGCGAAATGAGGGCTAAGAGATAAAAGGTTAAGGGAGTGCCTTGAGCTGGAAAATCATCGTCTAAAGGATCTTTTCTCTTCTACTTGCTTATGTGAAGATTAGGTAGCAATCACGAGATAAAATAAAAGTTTGATAAAAAAGGCTTTTTCAATAAAAGAAGAGATAAATAGGAAGATATAATTATTAAGGTGTTTATTTATGTTTCGAGTTATTATTTTACCTGCATTGTTTTTTTTATTTTGTATTTCTCTTTTTTGTGGATGCGAAAAGCAAAAGGAAGAGGAGTCTGCGTATGGTCCTTATCCAGGTGGAGCGATGGATGAACAATATGGTCCTTACCCTAAAAAAGGGAAATAAGTTTTTACTTAATCCCCAGTTCGCAACACTCCCAGTAGGAATCACAATTTAAAGAAAGAATGAGTGAGAATTTGCGAAGCAGTAAGACGCTTTTTAGGGTTAACGTTTAGGCATTTGAAGATAAGATCAGCAAAAGGTTGATGTGGAATCGCTTGAAGGTCTAATGTAATTTTTTCTGTAAAAGGTATTGGTTTAGCGTTTTGTGATTGGTATTTTTCTTTAAAATCTGTGAATCGATCGCTATAAGGAGTAGAGCCAAAAAACAGTTGGTAAAGAAGCACTCCTATGGAAAAAATATCTGCAGCTGTTGTTGGGTCTTTTTTGTTGTGAATTTCTGGTGCCATGTATTGAGGGGTTCCAAAGGTTTGGGTGCCAGAGAGGTTTTCTTGTGAGGTGGAGTTTTCGATGCGTAAACTTCCAAAGTCGCATAGACACACTCCCCAGTCCTTTCGAATTAAAATATTATCTGGTTTAAGATCGCAGTGAATCACTTGATTAGAATGGAGAAAATGAAGGGCTTTTACAATCAGAAGAGCAATTTTTTTAATCGTATTGAGATGAAGCTGATGAGTGAAATCTAAAATTTTTTGCAAAGAAACACTGGAAATGTAATTCGATTGAGTGGCTATAATATAGGAGGGGATTGGGAAGTCTATGTTCTTATGGTTGTCTTCTTTTTTGGTAGAAAAAAGTGTTTGTTTGTTTTTGTTTAGGAATAATTTCTCGTGAATCTCTATGTTTTCTGAGGCCCTTGCTTTGGTGATAATAGCCTCGAGCTGCATCAATGACGTGGGGTAATTAGGTGTTTTACTTAGATTAAGAAGAAGAGCTTCGCTTCCAATAAAATCTGATTTAAGGTTGTAAGTCGGTTCTTTTTGTGCAAAAAATTTAGGAATTATCTTGAGTACGATTTTTTGTTTAGGTGTGTTAACAAGAACAACCACTCCAAAAGATCCCCTTCCAAGAATTTTTTGAAATTTCCAAGATTTTGGAATAAAATCACTTTGATATTTAAAGTTGGTTTTTATATAGGAGTTAATCTCTTGATTTTGAAGAAAGATAGAAGAAATAAGAGATTTAAAGTGTTTGAGTTGATTGAGAGGAGAGAGTTTTGAGAATGGAGAAAGAGAAAGAGCTTTAAAGAGGTCTAATTTTTCATGATCGAGAGAAAAATTTGAAGAGTTCCACTCATTGATAAATGTTAAAAGATCTTGGAATGCAAGAGGTAATTGTTTAAATATTTTTTTAAATTCATCTAGAATTTCAAATCCGTTGGGTTCGTTCTTTTTTATTAGGAAAGTTTTAAAAGCAGAAAGCAAATCCAAGATATAAATAGAATTGTCTTCCTTTGAGTCCGTATGCTTTTTGAGGAGTGTTATAAAAGAGACAATGTCTGAAGAGTTAATGAAGTTGTCGTAAGAAAGAAGAAAATTTGCGACTTCTTCTAAAGGGGGGGTTTTAGAAGTGATTTGTGGCAATAGCGTATTTTGAATGATCGCGTTATTTTGAGTAAGCCTTGCGCAAAAATGCTTATCTTTGGTTTGGATGAATTGGGTCATAAAATTTTGAATGGTTGCGAATTCAAAACCAATCCCTTTTTTTGTTCCAAAAAGGTGAAGAGCATTTAGTGCAGAACAAAGCTTTTCTTTCCCATGGGAATCAATCATTTTTATAAGATATTGAAAGAGTTTAGGTGGTATTGTAGGAGGAAATTTACCTCCATAGGATTGGATAAGGTCTCTAGTGATTTGATAGATAAAATTACAGGGAATTTGGCTTGGATTGGTTTTCATTTTTGCGAGTTTGAGTGGATAATTTAAAAGCCATTGAGCAATAGTATCCTTCTTCTTTGACCAGTGAAATGAGTTTTTGTTTAGCTTGTTTTGAGATTGATTTAAAGGGGAATAAAAGAATTGATATAAGCAGTAGAAGAATTCGAAGAGGGGAGGAGGCTTAAGTTGGTTTTGAGGAAATAAATGAAATCCCCTTGCTAACAGAAACAAAGTTGTTAAACGATTGGTCTCTATAAACATATAGTCTAGAGAGATGGTCAGAAGGGTTTTGATTGTTTTTTCAGAAAATTTAGGGGAAGACTGTTTCAGATGGGATGCTTTTTTTGGATAAGATGGTCCAAGCATAAGGTAGATGATCATGCTTTGGTAGGTTTTTAATTTGAGATAATTTTTAAATGAAAGGTTGTCAAAAATTGTGCAATTAGTATGAGGTTTCTTAAGAGGGACAAAATTTTTGGAGGGAAACTTTTTTGTAATAGAAAAGTAGGGATGTTTTTGTAAAAAATCATTGGCAGTTTCTTTTTTAGATGGGACCTCCTTTCCCCACATTTGGATGAGGTCTCCCCAAGTGATGAGTTGTTGAGATTGGGTGATGAGAATGCTTTGAGGTGAAGAATCAATTGGGGGAGAGATTAAAGCTGCTTTTTTGTAAAGAGGGTAAAAAAATTTAGGAGGAGGGGATTCCTTGTTTGGTTTGTCGAGGAAATTAAAAAGTTGGGATATCCAATTTAATTGTGTCTGCGTACAATTCCATTGATAGGGGTCGGCTGAAAGCGCTAGAAATTGGATTCTTTGTTGAATCTGGTTTTTTGTTATGGAAGGATTTATAAGGTTTTGATTAGAGATCTTGTCAGAAATAATCTCAGTTTTTTTTTTATCGAGGCTAAAGAGATATTTGTCAATGAGAGTGGTAATTTTTTCATTTTGTACGCTGTGAGTTGAAAGATGATTAGATTGAATTGTTAATTTTAAAAGTTGGGTTTCTTGATTGTAGTCAGTGACATTTGTTTCAAAGTTATTTTTATTTTGTATCGATTTAGCAATAAGGAGTCTATAGTTGATTCCAAAATAGGTGATGAGCTTGTTTAAAGAAAGGGGGAGTGATGTTTGAATAGATATGTCAGAGGAACTTTTTATGGAAGGGAGACTCATTGTTATAAAACTGTTTGTTTTCCTTTAACGCCTAAAAAAAACAGCTGCAAAATAGTAAGTATAAAGAGCTAAAAATGGGTTTAAAATAGCAGGGTAAGGTCGATTTTTTGGAGAAGCCCTATGGCCTGCATGGATCCCAAGGTCATAGCCTAAAGCAGCATAGGCAATAGCAGGAAAAATTGTTTGTAATAAATCTGAATTCGTTACGCTTTTACTTCCAATATCCATTTCATGACTAATAATGATAAAAATAATGGGTGCTGATTGAGAGTAGTTTAAATAAAAATAAAGCGTGGATTGGAGTTTAGTGGAAAAGCGGTTGAGGGTTTGTTTTCCTAGTAGGAATGCGGCCCAATAAGAAGGGTAAAGAAAAGCAGCAAAAGTTCCGAGAGCAATACGATCTGGAGTTTTTCCTTGTATGGCTTCACGTATAAGAAATGCAGGAAGGGCGACACAAGCAAACATCCATTTGGAGAAGTTAGCAATACGAGTTGTTGTGATCATCCAAGGTGTTTTAACGGCTTCTTTTTTGTTTTGAAGTTCTTCAATTGCATATACGGGAGTGCGTGTGAAACTAATCCAATCGATTTCCCTTTGAATTCCAGCAAGCATTCCTCCTCCATAATCTGCCCAAGAAGCATCGAAACCTAAGGAGGCTCCTGTAAAAATAGCTGAAAAGATAAAGAGTGATTTTTCTACGATTCGAGAAGCTCTTAATCCCAAAGGTGGACCAGGCATTAGATCAGAGAGGATACTGTTGAATCTCTTGAATTTATCGGAGACGAAGTTGTTTTCTAAGCGGATGCGACAAAAATGGATTAGCTCATAGAGAATTTGTCCTATTCCATACCCACTTAAAATACGTCCTGTTTTTAGGATGATTGCTTTATAAGGGAAAGGGTGTGGGTCAAGTGTTCCATAAATAGACAGACCTATGCCTAAAAGTAATTTAGGAAGAGTAGACATGCGTCTTAAAAGAGGGGTATTAAAAGCAAGTAATTTAGTGCAGATGCGATATCCTGTCCTGTGAGAAGCATCAGCTTCATCTGTACGGTCCCACTTTTGATTTGTGTTCCTAACCGTGTTGAACATCGCTGTGATTTGGGCTCCAAGTAGAAATAGCAAAAGATAAGAACAGGGGGTTTGGACGGCAGCATTTTGGAAATTGAGATAAATCTGAGTTATTACAAAAAATATTCCCTGGCTATAATCAATAATAAAATTTTTTTCTATATTTGAGAATTTTTTTGGAAAGATATTTTGAAGTATCTGCTGAGTAGAAAGGCCTGTTCCAACAGCAAGGAGAATATTTTCTTTGGATTGTGCAAAGTGATTATGTGCAATGAAGTAAGTACAAATTGAGGTGGCTGCAATACTGAATGTGAGTTTAACGATTTGCTTCCAGGTGCAGCAATTGGCTTGTGATGAAGGGAGAGAAGTTGATGAAGCTCGTTGATGAGAGGAGCCCGTGTGTTGAATAATTTGAAGAAAAGATTCTGTTGACCTGTTTTTTGTGCCATTTATACCTTCCAGGTTGTCAAGTTCGTTGTCAGATGCAGTTTCTAACTGATGGATCAATTTATTTGGGAACAATTGCTGCTCTTGTTCTTCAGAGGAAGAGAAAGAGCTAGACTCGGAATGATGGATGTCTGTTACGTAAGTGCTATTGTTGATGGGGGGAAGGCTTTGGCTTTGTTTTTGGGTGCTTATGGAATTAGAAATATTCGTGCTCATTTATAACATACCTTTATGAAAAAAAAGCTTAAACTATGCCTTTGAATCTTAGATTGAAAGATTATAAAAACTGCCTTGCTTATTGAATCGCTCCACAATTCTGCAAAAGATCATATTAAATTTTTGATATTAGGTCAAAAAAAAATTATAGATATGCAAAAATTGTTAATTTACATTTCTGATAAATCCAAATTTTATTCGTATGAATTTCTTCCCAAAACCTGTAAAATCTTTGGAAAAAATTAAAATTAAAAATTAGGAAAAGTTAAAAAATCATCAAGTGAATCTCCATGACGGAAAACAGCTTTCAAGATATAATGGTAAAGATAAAAAAAATTAGAGGATGCTATGAAAATTGGCTATTTAGGAGCAGGAGCATGGGGGAGTTGTTTAGCAACTCTTCTTGCAAACCAAGGACATGAAGTTGTTTTATGGACGGGAAATCTCTTGCCTGATGAAGTGTTAAAAAGAAGAGGGGAAACTTCCCTGCTTTCAAATCATAGAGCAGAAGAAAATCTCTATTTGACTGCAGATTTAAATGAAGTTTGTGAGGGAGCTGATTTTCTTGCTGAATCGGTAACTTCTAAAGGATTACGCCCTGTTTTAAGTCGGGTGAAAAAGACGATTTGGAATATTCCTCCACTCATCTTAACTTCAAAGGGAATAGAGCAAGATAGCTGTCTTCTTCTTTCTGAAGTTGCAACTGAGGTTCTTGGTGCTGATTTTAAGGGAAAAATTGGGTGTTTAAGTGGGCCTTCTCTTGCAGACGAAGTGATGGGGAAACTGCCAACTTCAGTGGTTGCTGCTGCTTATGATGAAAAGCTTATGATGGATATTGTCGACCTTTTTTCAACACCTTTTTTTCGTGTTTATCCCAATGATGATGTAGCAGGGGTCTCTTTTGGGGGGGCTATGAAAAATATTATTGCAATTGCTTGTGCAATTTCTGATGGTCTTGGATTTGGAGAAAATACAAAGGCTGCTTTGATGACGAGAGGGTTACATGAAATTCGTAAATTATCGGCAGTGAAGGGGTGTCGTCCTGAAACTTTAAATGGCCTTTCTGGAATGGGGGACCTATGTGCGACTTGCCTTTCGACTTTAAGTCGTAACTATATTTTTGGAAAATTACTTGCAAAGGGACGTACTCCTTGTGAGGCAAAAGAAGAAATTGGAATGGTTGTTGAAGGTGCGTATACTTGCGTTTCAGCACTTCAACTCTCCCAAAGAGCAAATATTCCAGTTCCAATTACTGAGGCTATTTATTCAATCATTTATGAAAGATTGAATCCCAAAGAGGCAGTTGAAGCATTATTAAATCGAGTCATTAAACAAGAGCACTTATGACTTTTGAAGATTTTAAATTTGAAGGTTTTAAAGTTGTAACAGCCAAAGAAATGGCGCGGATTGAAAAACTAAGCATTGAAGAAGGAGCTTCAGGAGAAGCTTATATGCTACATGCAGGAGAAGCTCTTGCTTTTCAAGTCATGGCTTATGTCGAAAAAACAAAAAAAGAAAAGAGTGTGACCCTTGTCATTGGGAAAGGAAATAATGGAGGAGATGGTTTTGTTTTAGCAATTCATTTATTACGGGCACATTTTGATGTAACGGTGTATCATCTATTTCCGAAACATGAGTGCAGTTTTCTTTGTCAAAAGCAAAGGGAAAAGTTTGAAGAAATGGGGGGAGAGGTGATTTTCCCTCAGGAAATAGGGGAAATTATTTGTAATGGAGTCATTGTCGATGCCATTTTAGGAACGGGATTTCAAGGGAAGTTAAAAGGTTTTTTACTTGATGTTATCAGCCATCTTAATCAGTGCTTACTTCCTATTCTTTCAATTGATATTCCTTCGGGAATCAATGGTGATAACGGAACACTTGAATTAACAGCGATTCAAGCTCAAGAGACTTTTTTTCTTGGGCTACCTAAGATGGGTTTTTTTCTTGAACAAGGTTATGATCATATTGGAAAACTTTTTAGGACCGATTTTAAAATGAAAATCGATTACTACAGGCAAGCAAAAGCATCGGCTTACCTGCTGAATGAAGTGGTTCTTAGAAAAGTGCTTCCTCCTTTAAGACGTACAAGACATAAGTATCAAGCAGGATATGTCTTGGCTGTCAGTGGCTCTCCTGGGATGGGAGGTGCAGCTCAACTTTGTTCTTTAGCGGTTTTACGTGCTGGAGCTGGAATTGTGCGTCTTTTTCATCCTTCTGGCATGGAGAATGAACTTTCTTCTTGTCCTTATGAAATCATTCGAGCTCCTTATCAGGAAAAGAAGATAGAGCCTTTTCTTAAGGAAATGGAGCGTGCTTCGTCATTGCTGATTGGCCCTGGAATGGGGAGAAAAGAAAACGTAAGAGCTTTTATCTTTGATTTGATAAGTCATATTACAAAACCTACCGTTATCGATGCAGATGCGCTTTTTCATTTAAAAGGTCAATGTGACCTGCTAAAAATGCCTTGCGTTCTTACTCCTCATCATGGAGAAATGTTATATCTTTTGGATAAGAAGCAATTTAAAGAGGAGGAGATGATACCTCTTTGTCAAGATTTTGTTGAAAAACATCGATTCACCCTCATTTTGAAAGGAGCTCCAACATTTATTTTTCATCCCCAAAAATCTCCATTGATTGTAACTCGGGGAGATCCTGGGATGGCAACAGCAGGCTGTGGAGATGTTTTAACTGGAATCATTGCTGGATTGCTTGCTCAAAAACTTTCAACAAGAGAGGCTGCGGTTCTTGGTGTTTATCTTCATGGAAGGGCGGGAGAGTATGTGGCTAAAAAAAAGAGTTCTTATCATTTAATTGCCTCAGATCTTCTTCAGGCTCTTTGTCAAGTTTTTCAAGAACTTGTAGGTTGATGCTGATGTGACACTCTCAATCCCCTAAAGGGGATGAGCTTCTAAACTGATGTAGGAC
>JANQJX010000009.1 GCA_028281425.1 Simkania sp. | reverse complement strand
ATCTATTCAGGAGGATCGCGCTTTCTTTGGAACAAATGCCTTGCTATGAACCTCTTAAAAGTTAGAGGAGAAGCAAAGAATCCTTTGGGACCGAGAGCTTAATTTTTGGCTGAGTCTATGGAAAAAATCGGAAGAATAGAGCTTTTTAAATGAGCTTCCCTCCCAAACTCTTCAGCAAAAGTTAAAAGACTTAAGAGAAAGCTTTTAAAGACGCTTTTGACAAAAAACAGCCCTATGAAAAGAGAAAAGGCCTAGGAGACAGTTTCCGCTATCTTCTAAGGATTTAAGATCGATGAGAACAGAAAAAAGATGTTTCTACCTAAGGTTGGTTGGGCCAGCGACTTCAAGTCCAGATCTCTTGAAGGTCAAGCAAAGAACGTCACAGTCAAAAGAGAAGGCATGCATTGGGATGTTTCGATAATGGTAGATTTGGGAATCAGAGATTTTTTATGAAGTCAGAAGGGCTGTGGAGAGATAGCTTGAGTATCATGTATCAAAAGTATCGCAGGAGTTTGAAGAAGAAAGTACTTGAGCTGTGAGTTTAGTCATAAGTTGAGAGGTTTTAAAAAAAGTTTCTTGAGCTTCTTTTGGGAGGAGATGATTTAGATAGGATTTAGTTGTTTCTATGGAAATCATCACTTCATCTTCAAAAGTTTTAGAAGAAGCTTGTGAACTGTTTGTATAATTAGACGATGATACTGGAGCCAATGAGTTAAAATGAATCGCATTCATTTTTTTTTCCTTTTGTGAAGAGGGGGATTTTTTTCTTTAAGGATTTCTTTAATTTTGTCAAAGGCAATAATCACTGCTTTAGAATTTTTTCCACCTGCACGGGCGACATCTTTTTTTCCACCTCCAGAACCCTCAATAATTGCCAAAACATTTTGAATGAAGTCATCAGCATGGAGACCTTTCTTGACAAGATCATTTGAGACTTTGACAAGAAGTTGACATGTATCTCCTGTCTTCAAACAAAGAACCACAATTCCTGTTTTCATGCGTTCGATTAAGATGTTTGCAAGTTGGATAAGCTCTTTTTTTGAAACTTTGACAATGGCATGTAACATAGGAATATGATTGATTGGTTTCACTTGATGAAGAAGTGATGTTGCGAGTTCAATGAGCATTTGATGTCGGAGAAATAACATTTGTTCTTTAAGCTGGCTGTTTTCTTTGAGAAGAGATTGAATGGTTTCTTCAAGCATAGGAATATTTGCCTTCAAAAGCCTAGAAATAGACAAAAGATGATCTTCTTGCTTATAGTGCAGAGCTTCTGCATAAGGACCAATAACAGCTTCAATACGTCTAATCCCTTTGGCAATACTTCCTTCTTTTGCAATGCGAAAGATTGTAAGAGAACTTAAGTGTTTAACATGTATGCCACCACAGAGTTCTTTGGAATAGTTTTCAAAACTGACAACACGCACTTTTTGTGTATATTTTTCCCCAAAAAATTGTTTGATTTCGGGATGTTTATGAGCTTCTTCAAGAGAAATTTCTGAAGTTGTGACATAGCCATCTTCCCAGATTTTTTTGTTGATAAGAATTTCAATGGCTCGGAGTTCTTCAAAGGTTGGAGGTTTATGGTGGTTGAAATCAAAGCGAAGTCGGTTGGGTTCCACAAGAGATCCTGCTTGCCTGATATGAGGTCCTAAAATTTTTTCAAGACTATAATGAAGCAGATGAGTTGCAGAATGATGTTTTGCAATGTCAAAGCGTCTTTTTTCATCAATGGTGGCTAGGATAGGCTCACCAACGATTAACGTTCCTTTTTGCAGCGTTCCAATATGGGCAATGATGCCATGAAAGGGGGCTTGGCAGTCATGCACTAAGAATGTATTATTTCCATGAGAAAGCACTCCTTGATCACCTACTTGGCCTCCCTTTTCAGCGTAAAAAGGAGTTTGATCTAAAATCACAATCCCTTTTTGACCTTCTTCGATGGTTTCAACAAAGTGGTGATTGACAATAAGCCCTTTAATGGTTGCTTCGATAGAGTTTTGATCGTAGCCGACAAAGGTGGAAAGGCCATGATGACGAATAAAATCTTCATAGAAGTTGACTTCTACTTTTTGCTCCTTCATGGATTGGGTTTGTCTTGAGAGCTCTTTTGCTTTTTCTTCGAGAATTTGATACTGCTCTAAATTGACGGTTAAGGATAAATCTTTTGCAATAAGTAGAATTTCTTCCAGGGGAAAGCCATAAGTATCTTTAAGTTTAAAGGCTTGCTCACCACTGATTTCTTTTTTCACAGTTTGCTGAGCTAAGGCAATTGTTTTGTTTAAAATATTGCCTCCGCGTTGCAATGTTTGGAAAAAACTTTCTTCTTCAATGGTTAATATTTCCCCGATGCGATCAGAGCTACTTTTTAATGTGTGGTAGTCTTCTCCCATAGTTTCGATGAGACAAGGCAAAAGTTTTGATAAAAAAGGAGCGTTCAAATTCAAACTTTTCCCATAACGTAGGGCACGCCTTAAGATCTTTCTAAGGACATAACCTCTTTTGATATTGCTTGGAGTTGCTCCGTCTGCAATCGCAAAAGCAAGTGTTCGAATATGGTCGGCAATGACATGAAAAGCAGGAGCTTTTTGTTGATCGTTGGGATCATATGTTATGTTGCTAATGTTTTCGATCTCTGCGATTAAAAGACGTAAAATATCGGTTTGAAAGATATTTGGGGCATTCATTAAAAGGGCTACAATTCTTTCAAGACCTGCTCCTGTATCGACAGATTTTTTGGAAAGAGGTTGATCTTTTTGTCCTTTTTCGCGATTAAATTCCATGAAAACAAGATTCCAAAATTCGAAGAACCGACTGCCTTGAGTATCTTCAAGAATAGAGGTTGCCTGACCAAATGTATCTCCTCGGTCAAAAAAAAGTTCTGAGCAAGGACCACACGGGCCTGTATCTCCCATAGCCCAAAAATTCTCTTTTTCTCCTATGCGAGATATTTTTTTCTCGGAAATGATTGTTTTCCATAATTCAAAAGATTCTTCGTCTTTGTCATAGACCGATACAAAAAGTTTTTCTTCTGGAAACCCAAAAACCGTTGTTGCAACATCCCATGCAAGTGCAATGGCCTCTTTTTTGAAATAGTCACCGAAAGAAAAATTCCCAAGCATCTCAAAAAAGGTGATGTGTCTTTCAGTATGACCCACATTGTCTAGATCGTTGTGCTTCCCTCCCACGCGAATGCATTTTTGAGAAGAAACAGCCCTCTTATAATCGCGCTTTGTTTTTCCTAGAAAAAAATCTTTAAATTGATTCATTCCTGCATTGGTGAATAAAAGAGTTGGGTCTTCATGGGGAACAGTTGAGGAGGAAGGAACAATCACATGCCCCTTTTTTTTGAAATATTTTAAGAATTTTGTACGAATTTCACGAGAAAGCATTTTGGGTCACTTTAAGTTTTTCTTGAACTCATTCACTTAGAAGCATAAAAATAAGGAAATTTAAGGAGAAAAGCAAGGAACTTATAAAGATGGATAAAGATCTAAAGAAAATTTTAGAGAAAATGGCCAATGCAATTAGACAACTTTCGTTTGAAGCGGTGCAGAAAGCAAATTCAGGACATCCAGGTCTTCCCATGGGATGTGCAGAACTTGGTGCTTATCTTTATGGTTATCTTCTTTCTCACAATCCAAAAAATCCAAATTGGATCAATCGAGATCGAATGATCCTTTCGGCGGGACATGGTTCGATGTGGCTTTACTCTTGTTTACACCTTTCTGGTTTTGCCCTTTCTCTCGACGAGATTAAGCGATTTCGTCAGCTTCATTCCAAAACGCCAGGACATCCCGAATATTTAGAAACACCTGGTGTAGAAGCAACAACAGGTCCTCTGGGACAGGGAGTAGGGAATGCTGTTGGACAAGCACTTGGGCTTAAGATTCTTGGAGCAAGATTTAATCAAGCTGAATATTCCATAATGACTTCAAAGGTTTTTTGTCTTGCAGGCGATGGCTGTTTAATGGAAGGCATTTCAAATGAAGCAAGTTCTTTTGCTGGCCATCTTTGCTTGGATAATTTGGTGATTATTCATGATGATAATGGGATTACTTTAGATGGCCCTATTGAACAGAGTTCTTCAGAAAATGTAGGAAGGCGCTATCGTGCCTATGGATTTGATACAGTCGAAATGGATGGCAATGATTTGGAATCAATTGATGCGGTATTGACATGTGCTCTTGAGAATCAGGAAAAACCCCTTTTTGTTTCATGTAAAACGACGATTGGGAAGGGATCTCCTCATAAAGCGGGAACCTATAAAGTCCATGGAGCTCCTCTTGGTCTTGATGAAGTCAAAGCGACGAGAGAAGCACTTGGACTTCCCGATGAGGCTTTTTATATTCCTCAACAAGTCAAGAGCTATTTTGAACGCCGAATAGAACAACAAGCTAGGCTAGAAGAGGAATGGAAACAAAATTTTGATAAATGGGCTTTGCTTTTCCCCCATCTTGCAAAAACATTTCATGACATGTTGGAGAAAAAAATTCCAGAAAATCTTGAAGAGAGTCTTGGTAAAATTGAGTTTCCAAATCCTATTTCAGGTCGTAAAGCTTCTCAAATGGTTCTTGAAGTTCTTGGAGATCTCCTCCCTTTTTTTTATGGAGGATCTGCTGATCTTTCAGGTTCTGATTGTACGATGATGGCACAGTTTCCTTTAATAGCACCTCATGACTTTAAAGGAAGAAATATCAAGTTTGGAGTTCGAGAGTTTGGAATGGCAACGATTACAGCTGGACTTTTTCAAACTGGAATGATTCTTCCTTATTGCGGCACTTTTTTTGCTTTTTCTGATTATATGCGTAATGCAATTCGTCTTGCCTCTCTTGCTCGTTATCATGTGATGTATCAGCTGACTCATGATTCTGTTTTTTTAGGTGAGGATGGTCCTACACATCAGCCTATTGAGCATCTTGCTTCACTGCGTGCGATGCCCCGTCTTCATGTGATTCGTCCTGCTGATGCCAATGAAGTTAAGGGGGCTTGGCTCTCGATGCTTTCTTATGGTTCTCCTTCAATGATTGTACTATCTCGTCAGAGCTTACCTGTTCTTCCTGAGACAGATATTCCTTACCAGGAAGGGGTTGCTAAGGGGGGATATGTTTTAAAAAGAGAAAAAGAAAAACCCAATTTTACTCTTTTTGCCAGTGGCTCCGAAGTTGCTTTGGCTTTAGACGTTGCAAGAGCCCTTCAGAAGCAAGGAAAAGATGTGCGGGTGATTTCTATGCCTTGTTTTGAAATTTTTGAAAATCAAAGCGCTGAGTACAAAGAAGAAGTTGTTGGAAAAGATCTTGGAACAAGAATTGCAATTGAAGCAGGAGTGAGTTTGGGCTGGCATCGTTATATTGGGCGGAATGGAATTGCAATTTGTCTTGAGGATTTTGGTCTTTCGGCTCCAATAGGAGATCTTGCCAATGAATTTGGATTTACGGTAGAGGCTATCCTTGAACGTGTCTTATCTGCAAGATAAGCAGATGCTGTTTTTAAAAGCACTTCATTGTAAAAATAAGACAAAACGCCCCCCTATTTGGATCATGCGTCAAGCAGGGCGCTATCTTCCCGAATACCAAAAGCTAAGAGAAAAGTACTCTCTTGAAGAACTTTTTTATCATCAAGAACTCATTGCTAAGATCACCTTACAACCCATTGCTCGTTTTCATTTTGATGCAGCCATTTTATTTGCAGATATTTTACATGTGCTCCTTCCTTTAGGTATTAAAGTGTCCTATCCCAAAGGAGGGCCTCAAATTGAACCTTTTGATCGTTTGGAAAGAGGTCCTGTTGAAGAAAGGCTTTTTTTTGTCAAAGAGGGAATTCATCTTTTGAAAAAGGAGCTTAAGGTTCCTCTTATTGGGTTTTGTGGGGGGCCTTTTACTGTGGCTTATTATTTGCTTAAAAAAAAGCCAGAAAAAATGCTTTATGAAAGGCCGCAAGCATTTTTATCTCTTATCCAAACCTTAACGCAAGTGAGCAAAGAGTATTTAAAACTTCAAATAAATGCAGGTGTTGATGCTATTCAGATTTTTGATTCATGGGCGGGATTATTGCCCTATGAGGCTTTAGAAAAATTTGTGCTTCCTTTCTTAAAAGAATTGGTTTCTTTTTCCTCTGTTCCCGTCATTGTATTTTCTCGAATGTCTTCTTTTCTCATTGATGAATTTGTCTCTCTGCATCCAAGTGGAATCGGTTTTGATGGAGGAAAACCTCTTGCAAAAATCCGAAAGAAAGTCCCTCAGACAATTTCGGTACAAGGCAATCTTTCCCCTTCTTTTCTTTATTCCAGTTGCGATGTGATTTGCCAAATGACAAAGGAACTTCTTGATTCCATGAAAGGAGATCCTGGCTTTATCGTGAATTTAGGGCATGGAATTCTTCCTGATATTCCGCTGACTCATGTCCATGCTTTTGTTGATACAGTACTTCAGTGCGAGTTTAATGCATAGGACTCTATGAAAAACGGTCCATCTTTTCGCACGACTTAAGCCAAATCGAATTGAGGTATTCACATTCCTTCTTTTGAAAAAATTAAGAACTCATCTTACGGGCCTGCCTTGAACTGAAAAATTGTTCGGATCGATTGAGATTTTTTTCGAAAATTGTGAAAGATGCAAATTCACATACTCTTGTGTCAAAGGTAAAGTAAAATACATAGCAAAAGGGACGATAAAGTGCAGAGGTTAGGTAGACTTATGGAAAGAAGCAAAGTCTATCTGACTATCAGAG
>JANQJX010000243.1 GCA_028281425.1 Simkania sp. | reverse complement strand
TTCAAATCTTAAAAAAGAGGAATCAAAAGCCTCTAAAACGGTTCAAAAGCAAGAAGTTTCAAAATTAGCTTCTCCGAAAAAGAGGGTTAAAAAGGCAGAATCTAAAAAGAAGCAAGAAACAAAAAAAGAGCCCAAAAAATGAACCCGTTTCTTTAGATTGTTGAAAATTTTTTAGTGAGAATAAAAAATAAGTAGATCTCTTACAAAGCCCTCTTTGCTTTGCATCCATTTGGCTATTTCAAAGGAGAATCAAGCCTTTAAATTAGGGTAAATTCATGAAAGAGAAAGTCAAAAAACTTTTGAAGAAACTTCCTTCAATTGAACGCGCTCTTGGCGACTGTCAAATCAGTCAAGATCAAGAAAATTTTCGCAAACTTTCCAAAGAACATTCTTATTTAATTGAACTCAAAGGAGTATGGGAACGCTTTGAAAAGACGCAGCTTGACCTCAAAAACAGTCTAGAGCTACTTGAAAAGGAAGAGAGTTGTGATTTTATTCAGATAATTCGAGAAGAAATTTTGTCTCTTGAAAAAACCCTTGAAGATTTAAAACAAGCATTAGAGATCCTTCTTGTTCCTCCTTCTTCTACAGATGATGCCAATGTCATTATGGAATTAAGAGCGGGGACAGGAGGAGATGAAGCAGCTCTTTTTGTTAGCGATTGTGTTCGGATGTATCGCTTATATGCCGATAAAATGGGATGGAGAGCAGAAACCCTTGCTTCTACGAATTCTAAAATAGGAGGATATAAGGAATATATTCTTTCTTTAACAGGAAAGAATGTGTATCGGTTTTTAAAATATGAAGCGGGGACTCATCGTGTCCAACGCGTTCCTTTAACTGAGACCCAAGGACGACTTCATACCTCTGCGATTACAGTTGCTATTTTAATGGAGCCCACCCAAGAAGAACAAATTTCTATCGATGAGAAAGATCTTAAGATTGATACTTATCGAGCCTCGGGAGCAGGGGGACAACATGTCAATACCACTGATTCTGCAGTACGTATCACTCATATTCCAACAGGGGTTGTTGTCTATTGTCAAGAAGAGCGTTCTCAACATAAGAATAAAAGTAAAGCTCTTCGTGTTTTAGGAGCCCGTCTTGCTGAAGAAGAAAAGAAAAAAAAAGAAAAGGAAAGAGCCACGTTGCGACAAATTCAGGTAGGCTCAGGAGATCGTTCTGAGAGGATTCGTACTTACAACTTTTCTCAAAATCGATTGACCGATCATCGCATTCAACTCACTCTTTATAAACTCGACCAAGTGATGGAAGGGGATCTGAAAGAGGTTTCAGAGGCTCTTATGCGTCGTGATTATGAAGAAAGATTAAAGAGTGATGGATTCGATGCATGATCTTTTAGCTCTTTTACATGATTCTATAGCCTATCTTAGGCAAAAGAAAGTGAAAAATCCCCATATGTCAGCACACTCTCTTCTTGCGTTTGTTTTAAATCGAAAGAGGAGCGATCTTTTTTTGAATCAAGAGAGTTCTTTACAAGAAAAAGAGGTTAAAACCTTTCGGGCTTTAATAGAAAGAAGAGGAAAAAAAGAACCCCTTGATTATTTAATTGGGCGTGTCAATTTTTTAGAAGTGGATCTTTGTGTGATTCCACCTGTTTTAATCCCAAGAGTTGAAACCGAACTTTTAATGGATCTAGCACTAGGACAAATTTCAAATCAAAAAGCCTTTCTTTGGGACCTTTGTACGGGCAGTGGGTGTATGGGACTTGCTGCAAAAAAAAGGTGTCCTCAATTAGAGGTGACTTTAGCTGACCTTTCTCAAGAAGCTCTTTCTTTAGCTCGTCAGAATGGAAAGATCAATCATCTTGATGTGGAGTATTTAGAAGGAGATTTTTTAGAGCCCTTTAAAGGAAGAAAGGCCGATTATGTCCTTTGTAATCCTCCATATGTTTCTGAAGAAGAGTATCTTCATCTTGAAGAGGAAATCTATTTTGAGTCTAAAAAAGCTTTGGTTGCTCAAGAAGAGGGGCTTGAATTTTATCTTCGGCTTGCTGAAAAGCTTCCTTCTTATTTAAACCCAAAAGCGAAAATTTTTCTTGAAATAGGGGCAACCCAAGGGGAAAAGTTGATGCAAATTTTTAATCAAAAACATTGGGTTTTAAAGCGATATGAGAAAGATTGGGCGGGAATAGACCGGTTCTTTTTCCTTGAATTTAGCTCAAAATTGCCTTAAAATGGGTTTTTATTTATCAGGATGTTTTCATGTTTAAAAATCTCACAAAAAGTTTTCAAAATGTTTTTTCTATGCTTTCTCGTGAAAAGAAATTAACCGAAGAAAACATCTCTCATGCCGTCCGTCAGGTGCGTCTTGCTCTTTTAGATGCTGATGTGAATTATACGATTGCAAAAAATTTTATTAAAACCGTCAAGGAAAAAGCTCTTGGAGAAAAGGTGATAACATCGGTTTCCCCTAAAGAGCAATTCATCAAAATTGTCCATGATACCCTTAAGGAACTTATGGGGAGCGAAGAAGTACAACTGACCGATTCTTTTCGTCCTTCTATTTTGATGTTAGTGGGTCTTCAAGGGTCGGGGAAAACAACACAAGCAGCAAAACTTGGATGGATGCTTAAAAAACGTCATAAAAAAGTTCTTCTCGTAGCTTGTGATTTGCAGCGTCTTGCAGCCATTGAGCAGCTTGAGACTCTAGGAAAGCAAATTGAGGTAGAAGTTTTTGCGGATAAAAAAGAAAAAAATCCTATTAAAGTTGCTAAGAAAGGGGTAGATAAAGGGAAAAAAGAGGGATTTGACTTTGTCATCATCGATACGGCTGGAAGACTTCATCTAGATGAAGAATTGATGAAACAGCTTGAGAGACTCAAAAAAGAGATCAAGCCCCATGACATTCTCTTTGTTGCCAATGCTGCAACAGGACAAGATGCGCCTAATGTTGCTGCGAGCTTTGATCAGAAGATGGCAATCCGTGGAACTATTTTAACGATGCTTGATGGAAATACTCGTGCAGGAGCTGCGATTTCAATTCGAGAAGTGACAGGCAAACCACTTCTCTTTGAGGGAATCGGGGAAAAAATGGCCGATTTTCGTGTTTTTAATCCCCATTCGATGGCTGATCGCATTTTGGGAATGGGAGATGTGATTAATTTGGTTAAAAAAGCAGAAGAGAATTTCAGTGAAAAAGAATCGAAAAAGTTAGAGAAAAAACTTTTAAAAGCAACGTTTACTTATGATGATTTTTTGAAACAGATGCGATCTGTTAAAAAAATGGGTTCTTTTAAAGGCCTTTTACAAATGCTTCCTGGGGCCTCCGATTTTGGCAACCTTGATTTTTCTGATAAGGAAGTGGGAAAACTAGAAGCGATGATTTTGTCTATGACATTAAATGAAAGATTGGGTTTTGACGAGCTTTTGCCTTCTAGACGAAGGCGCATTGCAAAGGGAAGTGGAAGCAAACTTGAAGATGTCAATCGTCTGATTAAGCAATTCAGACGTTTCAAGCAGATAGTTAAAAATATGCCTCTTTTCAAGAAGAAATTTAAACAAGAAAAAGATTTGCAAAGCAAACTTGGGTCTCTTGTTGATTTGAAAAAAAATGTGTCTAAGTTTTTCTAAGCTAGTTTTTCGTATCATTTTTTGCCATGATCCACTAAAATGAGATCTTAAATATCAAGTCGATTTTAGAAAAAATTTGTAAGATGATTTGAAAATAAGTTCCTGCAAGTTTTTCTATGAAAAATAGAAGATAGGAGAAATAAAATGGCGCTGAAAATTCGGCTCCGTCAAGTAGGATGCAAAAATCGCCGGACTTATCGTTTAGTGATTGCAGATGCTAGATGGCGTCGAGATGGAAAATATGTAGAAATGATCGGGCATTACAATCCCCATGCTGAAGGAAAAGGAGAAATCCATTTAGCCCAAGATCGCCTTTCCCATTGGCTAGAACAAGGGGCGGAAATGAGCGAGAAAACAAAAATTCTGATCAAAAGAGCAGCTCCTGGTGTGCTCAAGTTACAGAGAGAAAAGGAGCAGGCCAAAAAACTCAAATGCTTAAAGAAACGAAAAAAGAAATAATCGGGGCAAAAGTTTGCTTTGATATTTTATCCCTTTTTCCAAGCTATTTTGAAAGTCCTTTAAATGTGAGTTTGTTAAAGCGGGCAAATGAAAAGGGATTAATTGAGATCAGATGTATTGATATTCGCTCTTTTTCAAAGGGAAGATATAGGCAAGTGGATGATCGTCCTTATGGAGGAGGACCTGGGATGGTTCTTATGGCAGAGCCTTTACTCTCTGCTATTCGAAATGTGAAAAAAAAAAATCTAAAGTGATTTATCTCTCGCCTCAAGGAAAGAGGTTAACAGCAAAAAAATGCAGCCTTCTTGCTCAGGAAAAGCATCTTGTTTTTTTATGTGGGCATTATGAAGGAATTGATCAACGAGTCATTGATTTAGAAGTTGATGAAGAGATAAGCATTGGCGATTTTGTATTGACAAGTGGGGCCCCAGCTGCACTTGTTCTTGTTGATGCAATTTCTCGTTTTATTCCAGGTGTTATTGGGAATGAAGAAGCTGTAAAGCAGGATTCTTTTGAAAATCAGGGAGTTTTTGATGCCCCTGTTTTTACAAGACCAGATGAAGTTGAAGGTAAAAAAGTCCCTTCCGTTTTGCTCGAAGGAAATCATGCAAAAATCGCTGCATGGAGAGAAAAAATGGCTTATGAAAAGACAAAACGTGTTCGACCTGATTTAGTCGATTGTTAAGTGGAAAGGAGAAAAAATAGATGAGTCAAAATATTTTGATTGAAGAATTAGAAAAGAGTCAATTGAAAGAAAATATTCCCCATTTTGAAGTGGGAGATACACTCAAAGTTCATATACGTATTATTGAAGGAGACAAAGAGCGTATTCAAGTGTTTACAGGAACAGTCATTGCTAAGAGAGGTTCAGGCCTTTCTGAAACCTTTTCTATCTATCGAATGGCTTATGGTGCTTGCATGGAGCGTGTGTTTATTTTAAATAGCCCCCGTATTGCAAAAATTGAACTTATTCGCAAAGGAAAGGTCAGGCGTGCTAAACTTTACTATTTACGTGGAACTTCTGGAAAAGCAGCTAAGGTAAAAGAAAGAATTAGAAAAAAGAAAAAACAAGAAAAAGTTCCTCTCTTACCTTCTGATGAAACAAAAGAAGACCCTTTAGATCAAAAAGATGTGACAAAAGAAAAAGAACAAGAAACCTAAATCTTTCATTTTTCAAAACTTTTTCTTTTTGTATCTGCTCTTATGAAAAAAAAGTTACCCTCGCAAGAAATTCCCCAAACTTTCTTTGAAGACTTTTTTAAAAAAAAGGGATATGCGTTAATTGCAGGTGTTGATGAAGCAGGGAGAGGGCCTTTAGCAGGTCCTGTTGTTGCAGCAGCTTGTATTCTTCCTTCTTCTCTTTCCATTGAAGGGATTCACGATAGTAAAAAACTCACTCCAAAAGAACGTCAAAGACTGTATTTTCTTTTTGCAGGCCATCCAAAGATTTATTTTGGAGTAGGGATTGTAGATCAAAAACGGATTGATCAAATCAATATTTTACAGGCATCTCTTGAAGCTATGGGGATTGCGGTGAATAAATTATTGATGCCTCCTCATTTTCTTTTAGTCGATGGTCAGTATCTCCCTAATACAAAAATTCCAGGAGAGGCCCTTATTCGAGGAGATAGCCGCTCACTTAGCATTGCAAGTGCCTCAATCATTGCAAAATATATTCGGGACCAATTGATGCTCAGTTACCATTTTAAATGGCCCTACTATGGATTCGATCGGCATAAGGGATATGGAACAAAAAGCCATCTTTTAGCTCTTAAGAAATATGGAGCTTCACCTATTCACCGTCTATCTTTTAAACCGGTTTTAAATATTTAGTCCGTATTTCACATGCCCTCTCTTTCGAAAAGGCTTGCGTAAGGATTTTTTGAGACGGCAAGAAGTTAAGGTTTGTAATCTAACTCACCTTACGCAAAAAAGAGAGCTTGTTGCTGTAAATTCTTTAATTCTTGAAATGCCATTTGATTTGCTCTGATGATGAGTTGATATTTCAAAGAAAAATGGCTTAACTTTGTCTTCACTCTCAATATT
>JANQJX010000212.1 GCA_028281425.1 Simkania sp. | reverse complement strand
TGATTTTGACAGGCGGCCAAAGGGAAACTATCGATGATAAAACGTTGACTATGTTTCATTTGGAAAGGGTTTTTACAGATTGCAAACATGACTTGCCACACACTAGATGGAAGTTGATGAATCCTCCTCACAATATGGCTAGAGCTCATCAAAGCATCAAAATACCCCATGTGCTTGATCATACGTCTTACAATGGGAATAGAGGACAGAGATCATCACAAATGTGATGACTTCTACCTGATCTATTTTACATTGGGAATCGTCAGAAATAGATGTAGCTTTAGCAACAGACTCTGCTAAGTAGCCAATAAAAATCGCTTCCTCTTCCATCATCTTCTCCTATGGGTCAAAGAAAATATTCAAACCAATTTGGGGTTAAAGTAAAACTTATGCATTTAATCATTGAACTTGATATAAGTAGAAAATGATTCCCGCTTAACGTTTTATAAAACACCAAACTCTCAATCTCTTTAGTGAAAAACAAATGGAACTTTTAAATCTTAAAGTCCTTTTTTCAATTGCCTTTTCCCTTTTTCTACTGATGGATCCAGTTGGCAATGTTCCTATTTATGTTTCTATTCTCAAAGAAATCGAACCCAAAAGACAACGCCTGATCATCACAAGAGAACTTCTCATTGCTCTTGGTGTTATCATTGTTTTTACTTTCCTTGGAAAATATCTTCTTCAGTTGCTTGGAATATCTTCAGAAACAATTTTAATTTCTGGAGGAATTATTCTATTTATTATTGCCATGAGGATGGTTTTTCCAAAAACAAATGGAACACTAGAAGGATCCAAGCGAGAAGAACCCTTTATCGTTCCCCTTGCAATTCCCCTGGTTGCAGGTCCCTCAGTATTAGCAGCTGTTATGATTTATACACCCCGTTATTCTTATACCATGCTCATGAGTGCCCTTATCATTGCTTGGATCCCTGTTTTTTTGATCTTAATGGGATCTTCTCTTCTTAAAAAAATTCTTGGCTCTAGAGGCATTATCGCTTGCGAGCGTCTTATGGGACTTATTTTAACTTTTATCGCCGTCGAAATGTTTCTTTCAGGGTTAAAGTCGATTATTCAAAATTAAGCCAAGATCTGCTAATCTCTATTTCGCATCCCATCTCTTTCGAAAAGAGGTATGAGAGTGTTCTTCGAAACTTAGGAAATTTCTGAGGGAATAAATTTGTAACCTTATCCTCGAGAAGATCCTGGATCTGGGAAATAGCGCACGTGGATTTTTCTAGAGGTAGCATGCGACATAGAATGTAGGACCATTTCCATGAAAAATATCAAACTTACTTTATCTTACGAAGGCACAAACTATTTGGGTTATCAATATACAAAAGAAGGTCCCACTGTTGAAAAATATTTAAAAGAAGTCTTAGAAAAAATTTTACAACAAAAAGTTCGTCTACAAGCTGCAAGCCGTACCGATGCAGGTGTGCATGCAGAAGGACAGGTTGTCAATTTTTACTTGCAAAAAGAGCGGTGCTTAGATCAACTCCTTAAAAGCTTAAACCAACTTCTCCCCAAAGATATTCGCATTTTTTCTATCGAAAAAGTTCCCTTTTCTTTTCATCCAACACTTGATGCAATCCAAAAAGAATATCACTACTGCATTGACACTTCTTTCGTTCAACTTCCTTTTAATCGATTTTTTTCTTGGCACTATTTTACTCCTTTAGATTTGGAAAAAATGAAGATAGCAGCAACCTATTTTCTAGGAAATCATAATTTCGATTCCTTTCGTAATGAATCATATGCGAAGCCCAAAAACACCTTTTGTCTTCTCCATAGATGTGATTTGATCTATGAGAAAAAAAACATTTACTTTATCATCTGTGGAAACCGTTTTCTTTACAAAATGATACGCAATTTAGTTGGAACTCTTGTCTTTGTTGGCAACGGGAAGTTATCTTTGGAAGAAGCAAAAGAGTTGCTTTTAAAAAAAACTCGTTCTCTAGTTGGAATCACCGCTCCAGCTCATGGGTTGATTTTAAAAAAAATTTTTTACTAAACGTAAATTTGGAATCTGCGTGATTCAATGGCTCTGGCAAATGAAGGACTAAATCATGATTTCGAGAAACGATCCTTGTTGGTGTGGAAGTGGAAAAAAATGGAAAAAATGTCATGCTCCTTTAAAAGAGCAATTAGATTTTAATGCTTTCCAACGTCTTTATTTAAAAAAATATCAAATTCATCTTAAAACGCCTAACCAAATTCAAAAAATTCGTGCTTCTTGCTTGCTTGCTGCATCTATCCTTAAAAAAATTTGTGCAAAAGCAAAAGCAGGAGTCACAACAGATGAACTCAACAGCTATGCCATGGAACTTCACCAAGAAGCAGATGCGATTCCAGCTTGTCTCAATTACGGAACTCCTCCCTACCCAAAAGCCATTTGCACCTCTCTTAATGAAGTGATCTGTCATGGAATTCCCAATAGCCGCCCTCTTGAAGAAGGGGATATTCTTAACATCGATGTTAGCTGTATTTTAGATGGTTTCTATGGAGATACCAGCGCTATGGTATGTATCGGTGAAATTTCTGAAGAAAAAAAGAGAGTTGTAAACATCTCTTATACCTCTTTGATGCACGCCATTAAAATTCTCAAGCCAAAACTTCTTGTCAAAGAAATAGGACAAGTGATTGAAGATTATGCAAGCAAGCATGGTTGCTCTGTCGTCAATCAATTTGTGGGCCATGGGGTTGGTCTTGAGTTTCATGAAGCCCCTCAAATTCCCCATCACTATAATACGGTTTCTATCCCCTTAGCTCAAGGAATGATCTTTACCATTGAACCCATGATCAATGCAGGAGTTAAAGAAGGAATCGTGGATCCCCAAGACCAATGGACAGTACGTACAGCAGATGGAAAACCAAGTGCACAATGGGAGCATACCGTTTTAATCACCGATAAAGGGTGTGATATCTTAACGCTTCTTCCCAAATAAAATGGAACTAAAAAATCCCCCTTCTAACGAGCTTTTTTCTTCTTTTGGAATCACATCAAAAGGACTATGAAGAAGATTTTTTCGAAACTTATGAAAGGGACACATTCATAGACCCTTAGACATAGACCCTTAGATGCGACTGATGTCAAGCCTAAGGAGAAAAAATCCTTTAGACGATGACTTGTCCAATTCAAGGGAGGCCCCTAAAAGAGTGGATTGGATGTGTGAGTAAAACAGGCTAGGAGGAAAAAGCCCTGGGCAAATGAGTCTCTTCTGTTTGCATCTTTTTTTTCATTAAAAAAATTTCTCTCTCCAAATGAATAAGCTCTCCTCTTGCTTGGTGAAGCTTTTTTTCTTTTTCAAGAAGCTGATTTTTTAAACTCCCCAGATGGTTGCTTTCATCTGGGTTAGCTTTTTTAAGATGCTGACTTAATCTTTTGTAGTCTAATTGAATCTCTTCATACCTTTTTTTAAGGACCCCCTTATCTTTTTCAAGAATTTTTAATATAAGATCAAAAGGGATTTCATTTTTTGCTTTTAAGATAAACTTCGATGGGACGTGAGAAGAACCTAAACCCTCTTTTTTTTTGAGTTTTTCTCTTTGCGTTAAAATCAACTCACGGAATTTTTTAAATTCTCTTTGAGATATCTCAAAGAGAATTTGAAGTTGTTGATATTCGGTTCGAAAAAAATTCAGTCGTTTTAAAAAATCTTTTAGATGCCTTGAAAAGTCCCTACATTTTTCCTCTAAATCAACCAGTTTTTTTTCCCTTGCTTCTTCTTCTTTTTTTAATGTTTCAATTTCTCTATATTGCTTAAGCGACTCAGCCGATAACATCTGATTTTGATCATAGGTTTTTTGAGCTTCAATACGACTTGCATCAACAAGCTGCAAAAGAGCTTTGATTTCTCGATTTGCCTCGGACAGTCTTTCTTCTAATTTTTCCCCTTTGATTTCAATTTGCCGTTTTTCAGAGGAGCCTTTTTCTTTGAGTTCATGAAAAGCACCTTTAAGATGAGAAATCTGCTTTTCACTCTCTTTTTTAAGCTTTAAATAATAACTCTTAATTTCTTCAAAACAAAGAAAAGAGATCACAAAAGTTAGAGACAAACAAACAAGCCAGCTTATTTTCCAAAAATTGAGCCCTTCTTCAAACAAAAAACAAAAGCTTTCACATGCTATTACACCTAAAAGAGAAAGTAAAAGCCCATTAAAACGGAATTTCCAAATCAATAAAAGAGCAAAAAAACTCAAAAAAAAGAACAAAAAGTCAGCAGAAGGCATGACCATAAGAGTCAAAAGAAGGAGCATAGGGCCCATTAAAATCCAAAAAAGAGGCTTAAAAGGAGAGGTAGAAAGGTCACTCCATTTTTTAATTTGATTCATGATCATATGAAAAATCTCCTTTTGAAAGAATGTCTATCATCCTTACAATACTCAAAAAACCCATTTCCAATCGATCCAACCCAAAACTTTCATTAGGTGCATGCACTTTATCTTCAGGAAGAGCCAACCCAACGAAAACCAATTCAGCACCACTTACCTTCTTTAGTGAAGAAGCAATAGGAATTGTAGCCCCACTTAAAATAGAAGCACAAGATGTTTTAAAAACATCTTCAAAAGCCTGTTTACACGCCTTTGCCAAGCGACAACAAGGAGATGTCATAAGCCCCTTTGAACCATGACCAATCTCCACGCTTATTTCCATACCTTTTGGAATCTTTTTTTTCAAAAAAGAGAGTATACAAGATACAACCTTCTCAGGGTCTTGAGAAGCAACCAATCGACAAGAGAGTTTAGCTTCTGCCTTTGCAGGAATAATTGTCTTCATCCCTTCTTCTAAATACCCTCCAAAAAGTCCATTGATTTCTAGACAAGGACGGATCCAATTGGATTCTAAAAGAGAAAAACCAGCTTCTCCTGAAAATGCCTTGACACCTAGCAAACAGGCCTCTTTCCTCGGATCAGAAATAAAATCAAATCGATCGAGCTCTTCTTTTGATAGAGTTAAAACGTCTTGATAAAAATCGGGAATTCTCACCCTACCTTCATCATCCCAACAAGCTCCAAGAGCCTGCGTTAAAACGCGCAAGGGATTCATCACCACTCCTCCAAAAACCCCCGAATGTAAATCAATATTCCCATTTCGACATTCGATGTTTAAGGTGATAATGCCTCGGATTCCAAGGGTAATTGCCGGACGATTGAATCCGAGCATTTCTACATCCACAACTAAACAATAATCAGCTTGAAGCTCATTTTTTTTTTCATTTAAAATTCCCTCCAACCCAGGACTGCCGATTTCTTCTTCTCCTTCAATACAAATCTTAATATGAAGAGGAAATGTTCCCAAAACTTGATAAAGAGCTTTTAATGCTAAAAGTGTATAAAAGCATTGTCCCTTATTATCCACAGCACCTCTTGCAACAACCTTACCATCTTTAATGATAGGTTCAAAAGGATCTGAGTGCCACTCATCTATGGGAGTCACAGGCTGCACATCATAATGAAGGTAGATAAGAAGCGTTGGCGCTTCTTTTGGACTTTTTAAATTCTTTGCAAAAAGAGTGGGAGAACCAGATGTTTGCCAAAGCTCTGTTTGAAACCCCATTTCCCCTAAAAAGCGTCTCAAATATTGAGCACATGCTCCCATCTCTTTTTGATAAGCAGAATTGGTACTAATACTTTGAAATCTCAATAAGGCAAAAAAGTCATCTATCGCCTCTTCACGATTATTTTTAAACCACTCTTTAAATGCTGCAAGCATAAAAACCCTTAAATTCTAGTCAAAATGTTTTAAGAAATCCTTTATTGACTATATCCTTTTATTCTTTTTATCAACAGAAAGAGCTCTTTTCAACCGAAGTTCCATCTTTTTGCCTTAGCTCCTATTTTTATGCCACTTCTGTAGAAAGGCGTACACAAGTGTCAAGACTTAAGAAATTTTCAAATGGATAAGGTTGCAACCTAAGAGAATTTATTGGACGCATCAGCGAAACAGAGCATGCACATTTTTCTAAAGAGGAGACGCGAAATAGGGACTAGGGGGTATCTGAAAAATATTTTTAGTGTCTCAACTTTTCTTGTTTTTCTTATTTAAGAGGTTTTTACATGGCATATATGATGCTTAAAGACCCAGATGGGGCAAGGCTTAGCGTAATTAAGGAAAGAAAGGAAGACCTAAAAAAGATGATCGAATGATTATCGAAACACATAGAGGTTTGAAAAAAAATTCGTGGAATTTTAAGGGATGGTTTGCATTGCTTGCATATTGGTAGGGTTAAGATGAAATATTTTTCAGACACCCCTTATCATGAAATAGGTCGCATTCATAAGATTTCAGATGAGTCTTTCCTTGGCATTTTCTATGAGCATAAATAAGAGGTCAAGATCCCCATCATAAGCCATTTCAACCTCCATATTTCCTTGCTTAGAAGGTTTAGAACAAGTAATGACAATAAAAGATAAATTCTTCTTAGAGAGAATTTTTTTTATCTCCTCTATTTCGGAAGGTTCAAATTCTATTTTTGCAACTTTAGACATAGACAACCAAACACATCACTTTTTAAGGTGAGATTTGCATTCCACACTTTACATGAAAACAAATTCCTTATCAAACAAAACTACAAGTACTTATGATCATTCTTTCCATATAAAAGCAAGATTTTTTCGAGCAAAATCCCTTTCCCAAAAGATTAAGATTTTATCAAGCAAAAAAATTGATGGCTCCAGTTAAAAAAAATAATCTATCGCTTTTTACTTTCCTTTCATGTTAATATGAAAGGGAAAGAAGAGGAGTTTTACTGTGCGTATTGCTAAAAGAGTTTTTCTTTTTATTGCAATTAATTTCTTAGTCGTTTTGACCCTATCTTTGGTCTTGTCTTTATTAGGAATTAAGCCCTATCTTACCTCTTTTGGTCTCGATATGAAATCTCTTATCTTTTTCTGTTTAATATGGGGAATAGGAGGAGCTTTTATTTCTCTTTCTTTGTCACGTCTGGTGGCAAAATGGCTCATGAAAGTTAAAATCATCGATCCCAAAAGCGCTCATGCCACTGAAAAAAAATTAGTTCAAATGGTAGAAAAACTCACCCGTCATGCTAACTTATCTCATGTTCCTCAATTGGGTATTTTTCAATCTCATAGCATGAATGCATTTGCAACAGGTCCAACTAAAAAACGCTCTCTGATTGCCGTCTCAACCACTCTTGTTCAAAATATGGATGAAAGAGAAATTGAAGCTGTTCTTGCCCATGAAATGAGTCATATCGCAAATGGAGATATGGTGACAATGACTCTCATCCAAGGGATTGTCAATGCTTTTGTGATGTTTTTAGCACGTATTTTAGCTTTTGCTCTTTCAAGTGTTGGTCGAGGGAATGAAAAACGTACCTCTTATATGAGTTTTTATCTTTTGACTTTTTTATTTGAGTTCATCTTTATGATCTTCGGATCGGTTGCCATTGCTTTTTTTTCCCGATTACGTGAGTTTAGAGCTGACCGAGGAGCAGCTATGCTTTCAAGTAAAGAAAATATGATTGCAGCTTTAACCCGTCTTCAACAAGAAGCCCCCTCTGAAAAAAAATTTTTAAATAGAAAAGAACAAAATGCAGCTTTTAATGCAATGATGATTTCTATGCCCAGAAAAGTAGGGCTTTTACGCCTTTTTGCCACCCATCCTCCTCTAGAGGAAAGAATCGCACATCTTAAAGAATCTATTTAACGCGAATTCAGGATTAGCCCATAGAGAAAAGAAGAAGAGATGGTTTTTTTGGGTGAAGTTGATAACCTAAAAGCCCTCCGAATAGATTTGCCAGACAATTAATGGGAGATCGATGGCGATGATGTTCGATTTGACATCCACTCTTCGATCGATTGTTCACACTCTCTATCAATCCCCTGGATTTCAATATAAGTTTTTCCCACGGGAGCATCGGTGCCTCGACCTTGGTTAAAAATTGTTTGCACCAAAATCGGAATATCCATATCATGAATGATATTTTTTTTTTAACAGGAGGCCTCTCATTATGAGTAGTTCAACAAGTTTACCAAGTCAATCCAATCTTTCTCTTTCAATTTCTCTTTCATCCACTAACACAAGTTTTGTTTTACAATCTCAACCAAATACAATACAAAGCAATAATGCATTAATTCTAGTTAAAATAGAAAAAATTGAAAGTCTTATATTAAACAATCAAATGCAACAACAACAAATAAAAATATTAAAAAATACCATTAAATATTTAATGAAAACAAACAATAAATTGTCTAACAAAATCAATAAGCTAAAAATTCAACATGCTCTTTTCTCAAAAGATGTGGAACGAGACCTGATTAACTATGAGAAATTGTTGAAAAAAGATAAAACTACCCGCATTCCAAAATAAAAAAGCTTGAGTAGGGGTTATAAGTTACTCAACGATATTCTTTGGACCGCCTGGAGGATCTCCAAAAGGAGCAGAGCAGCAGCAGGATATGTGTTCGAATAAGAAGACCCTATTCCCAAGGCCCCCTCTCCTGAGAACCGAAAGATGTGAGCAAGTTGAAATGGTTAGTTTAGAAGATCTAGTTCCACAAATTCATAACTACCGCCGTTTTATTGTTATCTGGTCATTTAAGTTTGTAGAAAAACAGCTCAAAAAAATCAAAACAAATCACCCTCATTATAAGGATGTGGTCTTCTTTGCCTATTTAAATGCCTATTGCTTCAGTACCTAAAAGAATTTATTGATGTCCCAGTGAAAAAGAAAATTGGGTTTCCAAAGGGGAAATTTCCCTTTGGTGGGAAAAGAGGCAAAGCCCCTATTTTCCGGACGCTCCTTTTTGAATACCCTGGCAAAGGGGACAATGTCGTTTGTCTAAACCCTTGAGTTTTTTGAAAAATGGGAAAGAGCGGCTAATGGAATTGAAAGAGCCGATCATGATGACTCATTTTTTTGAGACTTCTTCCTTCGATGAGATAAACCTCAGAAGGATGAACACGCTCGCAAAGAGAAGAGAGATTTTTTGCATTTAAAATGATAAAATCCACTTCATGAAGAGAAGAAAGAAGAGAAACAAAATTGGGGTCTACTTGATGATGAATGAGATAAATTCCTAAATTGATATTTTTATTTTTCATAGAAAGTTTTTGAATTTTTAAAAAAAGTGAAGCATTTAAAGCCTCCTTTGGATGAATTCCCAAAAGTAAAATTTTTTGATTTTTAAGCATTTGTTCTAAAGCAAAAAGATGATGTTCATCAAAGACCTTATTTTTCACATCTGTTGTAATCAGTCGCTTGGCAATATCTGAAAGAGAGACTCGAAAACATCCTACTTTCTCAATAGCAATCCCCGCAGCAACATTGGATAAATGCAAACGATGGGAAAGCTTAAGATCAGAAGCGCTTCCCATGGTTAGCATTGCTAGTGTAGTATCTCCAGCTCCTGTTACATCATTCACCTCCCTGGATTTCGCTGGAAAATCACTCCGCTTTTGATTTTTCTCAAAGAGTGTCATTCCCCGACTAGAGCGCGTAATGACAAGATAATCTACCTCTGTTTCTTTCATCAATTTCTGACCAATATCATCAATAGAAGCAGAGTTCGTGAGATGGGCTGCAATCCGAGCTTCTTTATAGTTAGGTTTGATCAATGTAGCTCCTCTATAGCGGGTAAAATCTTCTCCTTTTGGATCAATAAGAATGGGAATCCCCCTTTTTTTTGTCTCTAAAATTAAAAAGCAGAGCAATTCCTTAGATAAAAAGCCTTTCCCATAATCAGAAACGGCTACAGCATCGACTTGATTTAAAAACTTTTCAATCGATTGCAATGCCTTTTTTTCGGTCTCCTTATCGATAAGAGTTTTTATTTCATTATCAAATCGAATAAGCTGTTGCCCTTCTGCAATCAATCGATTCTTTAAAGGTGTAATAAATTTTTTTTGTTGAAATAACTCAACATGATCTATCTGTTCTTTTTCAAGAAGTTTTTTAAGTTTTCTCCCTTCTAAATCAAAGCCGATTCGTCCAATACAAAAGACCTGAGCCCCAAGAGCTTTGAGATTTAAGGCAACATTGCCCGCCCCTCCAGGAAGGTAATTGATTTGTTTGACATGAAGAATAGGAACAGGGGCCTCAGGAGAAATACGTTCTACATTTCCACCCGTATAAACATCGAACATGAAATCCCCGACGACTAAAACGTTTGCCGGCTTCAAATAACTAAATGAACCGATGAGTTCTACCATCTCCCTTTCTTGAGTAGATAAGTTAAAACATATTCTTTAATTGCTGATTCAAAGGTGAAATCATCTTGAAACGTCCAATGATTTTTTTTCAGCTCTAATTCAAATTTTTTTAAATCTGCACACGTATAATTTTGATACTTGCCAGCAAGATCTTCAGGTATTGGAATATATTCGATCTCTTTTTTCACTCCAAGGGTTTCAAAAATAATTTCAGTCATTCTATTCCAAGTATGTGTCTGACCACTCCCTACATTGTAAATACCATTTAAGTCATGATCAAGAAAAAAACAAGTCTTCTTCACTGCATCTTTCACATAATAAAAATCACGTACTTGTTCTCCATCTTTATAATGGTCTGAATCATTGGATTTAAATAGACACGCTTTTCCCGATCTTTTGATTTGATGGTAGAGGTGTAAAACCATCGAAGCCATCCTTTGTTTATGGTATTCATTGGGACCAAAGATATTGAAATACTTAAGACCTACAACCTTGCTTAAAAGACCTTGCTGTTGAATCCACCTATCAAATAAGTGTTTGGAAAAACCATACAGATTTAGAGGACAGAGCTTATCTAACATCGTCTCATCATCAGAAAATCCAAGTGAACCATCCCCATAAGTTGCCGCAGATGATGCATAGATAAAACGGTGATGATGAAAAAGAGCATATTCAGCAAGACGCACAGAAAACCGATAATTATTTTCCATAAAATAATCTCCATCATGTTCCGTCGTATCTGAACAGGCCCCAAGGTGAATAAAAGCCTCAATCTCACTTTCACGTCCTTTTAAAAACTCAAAAATCTCATCACGTGAAATCATATCGTTAAAACATGTATGCACTAAATTTTTCCATTTTTCTCCTTTTCTTAAATCATCTACAAGAAGCAAATTCGCATACCCTTTTTCATTGAGATAGGATGCCACACAAGACCCAATAAACCCCGCAGCACCTGTAATGACAATCAACTTATCATCAAAAAGCTTCGTTTTCATCTCTATACCTCTACTTCCTTACACACTTCCTCTCACCTGCATTTTTATACCAGCTTAAGTAAAATCCGCATGCTTTGTCACTCCCCCTTTCTGAAAGAGGTGGCACGCGAAATGCAGATGAATACTCCTAAATGATAAAATGATAAAGTGAATAAACGTTTTGATCTATTCTTTTCTCAATACTCCTGAATGTCATCCCCTTTTACCCCGGATTGAGATCTATTTTTCCCTTTAGCCCACCATTTCTCATCACTTCTAAAAGAATTTAACTGTGGACTTCCACTTATGACCTAGGAACTGCGGGCGAGGTTTCCTCAGAAACTATCATTCGCTACATGACAGAATGCCAGGGAGAATAGGGGATAAGGACTCCCACGTGTCCTCTCTAATCTTCACCTTCCCAGAGTAGACATGCAAAATAGCGATTAAAGCATTCAATTTAGACAGATTCATACCATCCCTGTTCTTCTTTTGATAGATAAGTGACAGGAATCAATTTTACTTTACTTAGAAAAGGCTTTTTTAGGTTTCCAAAACAAAAAAAACCACTTCCACTTCCAGATAAAAGCACTTTTTCAAAACCCATTAGCAAAAGCTCTTCTTTGATTTTTTTTAATTCCTTACAAACTAAAAAAGCTCCTTCTTCAAGATCATTGAAAAAGCTCTCTCTTCGATGTAAACGGACGAAAGAATGATGATAAACAAGAGGGGTTGAAAGCCGAAGCAATTTTGGAATGGCAAGATAGAGTTTTTTTTTTTCAAGAGGAGGAAGGGTTTTGACAATTTCTCCACGCCCCTTGCAAAAAGCAGATCCTGAAGAAAAGAAAAAAGGGGCATCCGAAGAAAGCTCTCCTGCTAACTTCTTAAGCTCTTCAATGGAAAAGATTTTTCTACTGAATTGATTAAGAGCCCACAGAGTGGTCGCAAGGTTACTGCTTCCTCCTCCAAAACCTCCTTCAAGGGGAATATTTTTTGCAAGGGCAATTTTTAATGGGCTTGAAAACCCCGTCCTTTTTCTAAATAGATCCACCCCCTTCCAAATCAAATTATCACTCCTACAAGAAAGGGTCGGATGATTTGTTTTCAGCTGATCTTTTTCACTGAGTTCAAAAGAAAGCTCATCTCCAAAATTTACTGCCTGCATTAAAGTTTCAACTTCATGAAAACCATCTTCCCGTTTTGATAAAATACGAAAAAACAAATTGATCTTTGCAGGCGAAAAAAGATGTAACTTACTCTTTAGACCTCTCTTCAATTTCTTCCTCAACACTTGCTTTTTGCTCTTCTAAAGTAGGCACATCTTCCCGAGCCTCAGAAGAGAGTCTATCTTCGCTTTCTTGTTGAGTCTCTTCATCAATCACCTCAACATGAGTTGTAGTCTCTAAGATTTTCTTTTCTCCTTTTACCTTAAGGAAAAAGGAACCATAAACCTCTTCTTTCAAGCGGAGTTCTACCTTATAAGTTCCAATGGTTTTAATCGACTTTTGCAAGATGACATTGCGCCGCTCTAAAAAAATGCCCTCTTCTTTTTCTAGAATTTTAGCAATATC
>JANQJX010000177.1 GCA_028281425.1 Simkania sp. | reverse complement strand
TAAAGGGCCTGCCTTGAACTGAAAAATTGTTCGGACTGACATCTCTACTATCTTCGAATTGCACCCTATTTTTCCCTTTAACCTGCATTTCGCATGCCTCTTATGGGAAAAAGGCATGCAAAATGCGGATGAACATTGCATAAAACTGATTCCAAAAAGACACACAAATAGCAAAAGGAGAAATAGTGGAGCTGAACTTAGAAGAATTTATTAGATCTATGAGCAGAAACAGAACATGTGGATTTTTCTAGAGTAGGTAGGCAAAATAGGGGGTAAACGGGACGCAAATGCTTACATATCCTCTTTAAGAATGTTTTTCTTGGGTCGATTCAATTTTTTTGATGAGATGAGAAAAAGCTTCTGTATTTTTGATATTATCTAGCCAGTCATCTTCAATAAGCTCTTCAATAGGAGGGAGAATTCCAAATGAGTGTGCTTTTTCAAGAAAATAGACGGAACGCTCAACATTTCCAATAAGAGAGTAGAGAGAGGCAAGAGAAAAATAGGCTTGTGTGTTTCCAAGTTTTGCTGCTTGAATCATTTTTTGCTCTGCTTCACGTAAAAGATGGTCGGCATCATGACTGTTTTGAGTAAGTTCAGAGAAATTGATAAGCGTAATGGCCCAATTGTGAATAATGTGATCGTTTTCTTTGTCTTTAAGGTAGGCAGTGCGGTGATGATGAAGTGCAAGCTGGTAGAGATCTTTATCGTGAATCAGTTCACCGTAATGGCTATAGGTAAGAGCAAGTTGGTGATGAATCCCCTTATATTCGGGTTTTAAATTTAAAATATGCATTAAAATTTCAATGGCTTTTAGATAGAGTTTCTCCCCTTCTATGAATTCAGCTAAATTATCAAGAGCAACTGCATAGTAAAAAAGCCATTCAAGATGGGAATAGAAGCAATTTTTTTGTTTCCCAATTGCATTTTCAAAATGGTAAATAGAGGCTTCGATAAGTGATTGGCTACGAAGGAGCTCTCCATATTTTAAAAGACAATGTCCATATTGAAAATGGAGATCGCTTGTCTTTTGTAAATGAAGTGCTTTTTCAAAAAAACGGCACGCACGTTCATAGTTTTTTTCATCATCATCAATTGATCCCACTTGAACATGTGCTAAAGCCATTCCTGTCCACAGCTCTCTATGATTTCGGTTGAGAGTGAGGCCTTCCTGGAATCTTTCAATAGCTTGATAATAGTAGTCTGCATCGGAAAAATAGGCAGCAAGACCCATTAAGCAAATTCCGTGAGAATAACAAATGCCGGGAGTATCAGCTCTATGCTCTAAAAGTATTTCCATTTTATTTTGAGCTTCATAAAGAAACTCTAAATTTTGGGTTAAAATGCCCAAATTCACAAGCACTTGGGCCCATATGCAGATGACCTCAGAAGAATTTGGAGAGTATTTTAAAGCACGATGGCATTTTTCAATACAAGAATGGAATATTTTTGCATCCTGAGAATAGGCGCCTCCTTCGAGCAATAATTTTGACCATTCTATCCAAACCTGACTGTTTTTAGGACTTAATTGAGCAGCAGCACTATAGCATTCATTTGCTTGAGTAAAATGATCTTCTTCATGGGTAGACAGGTAAATTTCTTTCACCCCAAGCGCAAGTTTTATCCATCCATGGAAAGAGGAAATCGAAAGGGACACCCCCTTTTTATAACAATTAATAGCTTTCAAATGAAAACGGAAATCAGTTGTTTTTTGACCAAATGTTAAGTAAACATCACCAAAATCGATCCAAAATTCTGCAGGAAAATCATCTTGATAAGAAAGAGCTTTTTCATAAGCTTGAATAGAAACATTAAGCTCGGAAATCTCTCCAGAAACTTTGGCGAGCTCTTTCCAAACCGATGCAATATCCCAATAAAGATCTGCTAAAATATCATTTCCTTGGTTGCAAGAAAGTTGAAGGGCTTTTTCCAATTTCTTTTGAGCATTCATAAAATAGGCGGGTTCATTTTTACGTAACCCAAGAAGATAAAGCGTATTGCCCCAAGCATGCCAAGTTTCAAAAAATTGTGGACTCAGTTTGCTGGAGCGTTTAAACCATTTGCTTGCTAAAGTGAGAATCTCTTCCTTTCCTTCTGTGCTTCCAAATTCAAATAGAGCAAGACCCTGTTCATATAAAAGGGTCGAATTTTTAGGGTCGAGTTCTATTGCCATTTCGAAAAAACGCATTCCTGAAAAATCTCCATATAAAAGGGAAAGTTCTCCTTTTTTTAAGAGGGTATGAATGAGGCTGGAGTAATTTTGAGAAAAGGAAGAAGATTTGGGCAAGGAATTGTCATTTGGAAGATTGGCATAGGGAAGGGACTTGACCTGATGTGCCTTCGTCATAAGACGCTTAACCTGCTATTATGGATGAATTGCCAATTATATGAGAGTTTTCCAATTTAAGACAACGGCTTAAACGGGCTCAAACAGGCTTTTAAGCAAAGATTGATTTCGATTCAAAATGATTTGAAATTCATTTTGAATTGCTTAAAAAAAATCTTTATATGAAATTAATATGGATTAATATCGATTTTAATCATTAAATTCACAAACTCTTACTTATCTTTTCACTTCAAATTTTGTGAATTTAATGATGGAAGTCGATATACTTAGGGGAGAGCATTTCCGTAACAAAATAAATTTTAATTAAGATGCCAGAAGCAAGCTTCACTCTTTTTTTCTAGATTTTTGAGAAATGTGGATTTAAAGATTTTTTTTGTTTAAAATGAAAACCCATTCGACTCTTTCGACCCCATTCGACTCTTTCGACAAGGGATGCGTGATTATTTTCTTAGGACAATCGGGAAATAGAGCATGCAGGTTTTTGTAGAGGTAATGAGAAGTAGAGGCTAGAGCTGGTTTCGCTAACTATAAAAAATTTTATTTAAAAAAATCTCCATTTCATTTGCTTCAAGCAGTGATACAGAGGTCCCAGATGAGTTTTATCTATCATAGAATCATTCGCATGCAAGAGACCGATGCCACTGGGAGAATTTATTTTACCAATCAGTTAAAGATTGCTCTAGAGGCTTTTGAGGACTTTATACGACAGCAAGGTTTTTCTCTGGCATGCATGGTTCAGGACAAAAAATTTCTTTTTCCTATTGTTCACGCCGAAGCTGATTATTTTGAGTCGATGACAGTAGGAGAGAAAGTCGATGTAACTTTAGAAATTCCTCATATTGGAAACTGCTCTTTTACACATCGCTCGGAGTTTAAAAAAGAAGGGAAGGAGATTGGGGTTGCAACCATTGTTCATGCTCTTTACTCCTGTGAGACAAAAGAGTCTATACCCATTCCTAAAGAATTCAAAAATATTTTAAAAAAATAATTTTATTTCAATATAATTTGTTTTTTTTATCGAAAAAAAACGTTTATTTTATTAAAATAGACGAAAATTTAAAAAGATGGTTTATACTTGTCACAATCTATCAATTGTCAAATTTATTCAAAGCGTCAGAAAGAAATTGATGTTTCGGCTGTCTCTTCAGGAGGAAGATTTATAGCGACGGTTGTAAATAGCCCCCTATCTTATGGAGTTAGGCAGACTCTACAGCCTAAATCTTTTTTAGGAAAGCTTGTTTGCAATATCTCTGCTGTTGCGATTGGAATCTTGCTGACTCCTTTGATCATTCCCAAGTTGGGTTGGACACTCTCTTTAAGTAAGGCCCTTCCTATTGGGATCTATCGTGTAGGGCTCAGAGTGTTAAGCTATGTCTTTTTTAAATATTTTTCTCCTACTCCAATCCTTCCCCTAGATGTTTCAAAAGCATCGCTTCAAAGTCTCAAAGATTCTGATTTGGTTTACAATGATTCTTATTATGCTCAAAATCCAAAACAATGGGATAAGCTTTCTTTAAAAAAGCAAATTGCATGGAATCAAATCTTTTTAGCAAAAAAGCAGTCTTTTCTTCTTTTTACCCGATTTGAAAGTGATGAGGATTTAACAAAAGAAGAGTTTGTCTTTTTTATGCAAAGAACACAAAACAATATTTCTAGTGAGAAGGAAAAATTGCGTAATCAACTTCTCTATGATTATGGCTTTGCTCCTGATAAACCCATCCTTAAAAGAGAATGTTTACCTGATTTAGAGTTTGACATCGATGTTGCGACTTTATCCGAAGGGGATCTTGTTTGGTACTATTATGCCTTTAAGATGAATCCTGATTTACTTTCGACTCTTTCCCTAGATGTAAAAAAAGATTTTGCTCAATATTTATATGCAGACAAAATTTTTCTCCAACTTCTGGATGTAGAGACAAAAGACCTCAAACCCTTTTGGAAACATCTCTCTTTTTACGATCAAATATTTTGGAATTTGTATTTTAAAGAAAAAAGTCAAGATCTTTTACCCCACCACTTTAACAAAGAAGAAGTTGAAAGGATTCATGAAGAACAACTCTCTTTCGAGGCATGGCATTATGTTGAGGAGTATTGTAAAAAAGATAAAAAATTTGCCCAGTTTTATTGTGGGTTTCCTTTCGGGTATACGAAAATATCCGATTCCTTAGCTAATCGATAAAAGTAAAAAAATTCAAAGTGTTTTGAAACAATCACTTTGATCTCGACAATTGTGTTTCCTATTTTATTCGTATTTGCTATGACTTGGGGAAATAGTGGGATGGAGCCTCATCGTCTCAAGGATCTTTTCTCTTTAGGCTTGAGAAAGTCTCTCAAGAGTAGGTGAGTTTGCAGCTTTCACAATTTTCGAAAAAAACCTCAATGAATCCGAAAAATTTTTCAGTTCAAGACAGGCCCTGAGTCATGTAATTTTTTGATAAATTTTCTTTCAATTGGTAAATTGTCTGCTTTGTATCACAGGAAATCTAAAGTCTTTGCTTTTGAGATTGACATTGCTGAATGCCCATTGTATTTTTTAATTCGCGGTGCAATCTCTCAATCATCCAACATAAGATATCCTTCTCTTGTACTGACTTGACGTCTTTCTTGAAGTGAATGACTTGCTTATGATATATTTCATGCTGATAAGAGCAGGAATTGTGGGTGACCTATTCGGTTCATCTTTGCTTTGTGTTCCAAAGTCATTTCTCCTTTTTCAAATAAAAAAGGTTGTTTCAAATGATTTGATTTTGCGTAAATTCACTTTAAGTATTATTTAATTTTTTATTGTATGTGAAAATTATTTAACTTTTATTTAATTTTAAAATCATATAAAATTGAAGATGTAAAATTTTTAAAAAAAAGAACTTACAATTAATGAGGATGGTTAAATTATGGCAAATATAATCAACGCAGTTCAACAAGGTGCAATGGATACATATTCTACAATAGATAAATTCAAAGATGGTTTTGTTAATCCAAAGTATGCAGATCTTGGAAAAAATTTAAAGAATCTTGAAAAAAATTATTTAAATCCTTGGGGAAAGGTGCCAGTTTTTTCTTTTATTTCTGGATACGCTCGATCTCGCCTTGGAGAAGTGATGCTCACTCTTTCTCTTGCATCTGCTTTTTTTAGAGGAATTTCAGCAGGTGTTTTTGGCATAAATACAGAAAAAGGAGCAAAACTTTGGGCACAAGTAAAAATTGATTTTGAGTTTACACAACATGCATTTAGCAATATGGTACGTGGTTATTTGGAAATGATATCTGCTCTAAATATCCTTGGAATCATTGTCCTTAAACCTGCATTGATCCAATACGATTTATGCAAGCGCTTACAATATCCAATAGCTAAAGAAATTGACGAAAGGCTAAAGAATGTTGAATTGCAAGAAAATGGTGATTTATATTCAAATATGAAAGTCATGCTTGGAGATCTATTCGAATGCTTTAAAAATTTTTCTATAAATAAGGTAGAGAAGGACTCTTGTGATGACCCATCATCATCAAAAATGGTCAGCAACAACGACAGCGAAAGCAGCTTAGAACAACAACAAGAAGGACATATCACCATCAATAGTAGATTAGACTAAAAGATATTCTTAAAAGTCTTATGAAAAAGGGCAATTGCCGGTGTATTTGAAAAGTCCTTGTTTGAGCAGTCCTACTAAAGGGGCTGCTTTTTTGTTTAGAATTTTTGATTTTTTTGAAATCTTAATTTGACTCGAGGAGATATGATCCATTAAGATTTAAGCGACTTAAGCCAAATCAAATTTTCAATAAAAAAAAGAATTCAAGGTAAAAAATTTAAGTCAAAAGGATTTAGAATGGTCTCACCAATAAATTCGAATCAAAATAATATGAACCCTTCAGAAATAGGGGTTTCTCAACCCCATATATTCCTACAAAATCAAAGAATCAGAGCAATTGCATTTAGAGTGTTGCATGCCATAACGGTTCCCATGACTTTTGTTTTTCACGCACTCAAAAAAAGGGTTATATGGCTGTTAGATACGGTTTTCTTTTATTTGAATTTAAAACCCCCTTCTTTTCAAGGAAATGGCTCTACTTCAGTAAGCATCTCTTTAGTGAATTTAGAAAAAAAAGCTGAAACTGATTTGAACCATGTAAACGCTCCTTCTTTTCAAGGAAATAGCTCTACTTCAGTCAACAAGATCCCCTCAAAGGTTTTAGAAAAAGGAGAATTTCAAGGAATAGAGATTATGCTTGTAGAAGGTGATATTTTGTTGCAAAAGACGGAGGCAATTGTCAATGCAGCTAAACCCTCTCTTTTGGGAGGAGGAGGTATTGATAAAATCATTCATAATGCTGCAAGGGGATCTTTAGAAAAAGATCCCCTTGTCGAAGAATGCAAAAAAAAATGGCCAAATGGAATTCTTTCAGGAGAAGCTGTCATCACAAAAGCTTATGAAATTACAAAGAAAAATCCTTCGATTCAATGGGTCCTTCACACCCCAGGTCCCAATTGTTCCATAAAAGATCAAAATGCAAATCGAAGCAAAATTTTAATGAATGCTTACGCAAATTGCCTAGAAATTGCAAGGAAACACGGTGTGAAATCTATTGCTTTTCCTGCAATTTCTTGTGGGATATATGGATATCCCTCACAAGAGGGTCAAAAAATTGCTTTTACGACAGTGATCAACAAACTTAAAGAATATCATCCCCGCTTTCTTTTTTCAAAAATTATTTTTGTCTACTATCCAAGCAGACAAAATCAATCTTTAATAAAAGCAGCTAAAGATCAATGGAAGAGTTGTATTCAACCCCATCTTGCTTAAATGTTTTAGATTGCTTTTCTTTTAAGGGATAGAAAGCAATGGGAATTTTATATTTAGGCAAAAAGCTTTCAAGAAAGTTTCTAATCTCTTGTCCTTCTAAGGGTGTTTTGGTTTCGATAAAAGCAATCGGGCGCATTCCAAATTCACGATCTTTTAAAGGTTCAATATGGGCTGTTAAGATATTTTTATGAGTGAGAAGGAGACTTTCAATTTCTTCTGGATAAATATTTTCTCCTCCACTAATAAAAAGTCGATCTTTGCGCCCTTTAAAGATCAACCCTTTTTTAGTCGAGTAATATCCCAAATCATTTGTTTTAAACCATCCTTCTTGATTTAAGGGAAGAGAAATCTTTTGATCTGGATTCAAATAGCCCAAGAAAAGAGGTTTTCCTCTTACCAAAATTTCTCCTTTTTCATCGACTTTTAGTTCTCTGTAGGGAAGGGGATGTCCAAGAGAAAAAAAAGAGGAAGAAAGATCAAAGGAGGTGGCAATTTGAGAGCTCATCTCACTCATACCGTAAGAGGGATAAATGGGCAGTTTTTTTGAAAGAGCAAGATTCCAAAGACAATTCGAAAGAGGAGCCCCTCCTATTAAAATTCCTTTGAGCTGACTTGCCACTTTCTTTAACTCTTCATCAGGTGTTAAAAATATTAAACGGTGAAGTTGTGTAGGAACAAAGGAAAGGTGAGTGATTTTTTCTTCGATGAGCATTTTAGAATCAAAAGCTTTTTGATCGGATAAGACAAGAGCTCCTCCTGCTAAAAAAGTGCGAAATAAAATAGCAATGCCTCCTACATGATAGAAAGGAAGAGAAAGGAAATAACGATCCTCTTTTCCGATGGGAAATTTAGCATTTGAACCCAAAGCACTATAAAAATGATTTTGCAAACTATGGCATGCAATTTTGGGTTTGGAGGTTGTGCCTGATGTAAAGAGATAGGTTCCTTTTGCTTTTTTAGATAAAAAAGAAGAAGAAGCATTTCTTGTAAGAGTGGGTTTGAGAAGAGAAGAAAAAGGAAGGGAAATTTGTTTAAGGGGAAGAGATTTTTTATTCATTGCATCTGGAAAAATAAAGTGAGAAGCATGAATCTCATTTAAAGTTTGAAAAACTAACTTTAAAGGGAGATAATAACTGATTGGAATGGCGATTGCTTTTTTTCGAAATAGAGCAAAAAGGAGGAGGGGAAAAAGGGGGTGTGGCGAAGGATAAATGGCAACGAGATCTTCTTCTTTTATCTTGGCTTGGCTCAAATGGGTACATAGAGTGGATAAGATTTGGTGGCATTGATGGTAAGTCCATCTTTTTTGACCTTTGATGAGAGCGATTTTTCCTGGAGTTTTTCTTGCATAATAGCTAAAAGGGCATTCAAAATGATCCATGATCAAGGAGTATCCATTTATTTGTTGTCCATATCTTGGGGAAAATGATTTTTCCTTGCTCTTCTAAAATTTTGTGCTTAAAAAAGCTTTCTTTAAAGAATTGATAGGTTCCAAGTCCCATGCAAAGTGGAGGAAGCTGGAGCCGTTTTCCAAGCTTTGCAATGAGAGAGAGGCCTAATTCACTTTCATAGCTACTGCTTAAAATAAAATCGATCCCTTTTTTAGTCGCTTTATAGTAAAGAGGGAGCAACTTTGTGATTCCTCCCATCAAAGTGGGCTTGATGATAAGAGCGCGGAGGAAGGGATATTTGAAATAATCGGAAGGATCTTCCGTTCGGAGTGTTTCATCTAAGGCGATAGGATAAGGGAAATGAGAATACTCACGAGGGTCTTTAAGAAGTTCTTCAAAATATTCAAATGTGCCAATTGGAAAAGCTTTTGCAAAAGAAAGAGCCTCTTGAAGGGAGTATTTTTGATTGCCATCGATCCGGATAGAACTTTTTTTGGGGAGAAAAGAGAGGAGATTCAAGGTGGTTTGAATTGCCTCTTTTAAGGACAAGTGGCCAATTTTGATTTTAAGAGAAGGGATGTTTTTGCATGTTTTTGCATGTTTTTTCATCTCTTTTGGGGTTCCAGAAATAAGCCTATTGATTTTTTGCTTGGGAGCCCAAATAGGATGAAGAAGATCTAAAAAGGCCGATTCGATTCCAAAATGCAAAGAAGGAAAAAGAAAGGAAAAAAGACCTTTTCCTTTTTTAAAGTGCTCAATTTGCTGAAAAAGCTGCTGTTTCACCTCACTTAAAGATTCTAAGCTAAAAGAAGGAAGAGGAGCAATTTCTCCCCAACCTATTTTTTCTGTTTGATCTTTGAGCTTTAAAATAAGTCCTTCTCTTTTTTTCCCATTTAAAAGGCGAAAATAAGAATAGATTGCATATGAAAAGGGTTTTAAAAAAGCCATCCTAAAACAAAAAGTAGAGTGAATATAAAAAGTAACTTTCCTGTCTTGGGAAGAAGAGGGGTAAAATTTTGCTTTTTAAAAGCCTTTTTGATCAGAGGATAGGCTAAAAAGAGAGTGAGAGAAGAAAAAAAACAAAAAAGGTGGGCTTTTGTTAGAGCAATAAGAAAAAGAGGGATCAGCATCCCTAAGCATAAGCAAAAAGCATATTCAAAACATCCAAAGGTGAGCCCTAAACGGACGGGCAAAGTCTTTTTCTTAGCTTTGAAGTCTTCTTCTCGATCTCTCAAATTATTCATAGTTAAAATGGCCGTTGAAATTAAACCAGGAGCAAAACCAGCTATAAAAGCAATAGAAGAAAAATCATTTGCTTGAAGATAAAATGTTGCAGCTGTTGCGATGGGACCAAAGAAAAAAAGGACAAAAAAATCTGCAATGCCAATATAGGCAAGAGGGTAGGGACCTGCTGTATATAGATACCCAATTGCAATAGACAAGGTGGCTAAAAGAGCCATAGGCCATCCTCCTATTCTAATCAGGAAAAGAGATAAAAAAGCCGTGAAACCAAAAAGTAGGTTTGCACCTTTTAGCATAGCTTTAGGAGCTAAAAGTCCTTGTTGTGTTAGACGGCGTGGTCCTTTTCTTTGCTTGGTATCTGCTCCTTTTTTATAGTCGAAATAATCATTGGCATAATTTGTTCCTATTTGAATGCAAAGGGCACATAAAAGGGTTAGAGAAAAAATCAAAGGGTGAAAAGAGGCTGTTTTATAAGCAATTACGCTGCCGATAAAGACAGGAGATAGAGAAGCAATGAGAGTTTTAGGACGCATTCCTTCGATCCATAGTTTAAGCTTCATATCTCTCTTAAGCTCTTTTTTTGAACTTAGAAAAATGGGGTTTACGCTTTTCTAGAAAGGCTTGACGACCTTCTTGAGCTTCTTGTGTCATATAATAGAGTAAAGTCGCATTACCCGCGAGCTCTTGCAATCCTGCTTGTCCATCGCAGTCAGCATTGAATGCAGATTTTAAACAACGCAAAGCAAGAGGGGAATGAGCTAAAATCTCATGACACCAAGAAAGGGTTGTGGTTTCTAGATCCTCATAGGGAACAACATGGTTGATAAGACCCATTTCTAAGGCTTCTTGTGCGGTATACTGTCTGCAGAGGTACCAAATTTCGCGTGCTTTTTTTTGCCCTATGATGCGAGCAAGATAACTGGCTCCAAATCCTCCATCAAAAGAACCCACTTTGGGACCTGTTTGTCCGAAAATAGAGTGGTCTGCTGCAAGGGTTAAATCACACATCACACTGAGAACATGACCTCCACCGATCGCATAGCCTGCAACCATTGCAATAATGGGTTTAGGACAAGAGCGCATGGCCTTTTGAAAGTCGAGAATATTGAGCCTATCTATTCCTTCTTCATCTCTATAACCTGCGTTTCCTCGAATAGATTGATCACCCCCTGAACAAAAAGCTTTTCTCCCCTCTCCTGTGAGAATGATGACCCCAATTTTAGGATCATTTCTTCCTTTTTCAAGAGCCTCTAACATTTCAATAGCAGTCAGAGGGCGAAAAGCATTGTGGACATGGGGACGGTTCATTGTAATTTTAGCAATTCCTTCAAAGGTTTCATATTTGATATCTCTATATTCTTTTTCACTTTTCCATGAAATAGACTTTTTTTCGGTTTTGAGACTCATAAAAACTCCTTAATTTTTTCAAGGCATTTATTTGGATTTTCCAAATGAATAGCATGTGTTGTTTCTTTGATAAGATCTGTTTTTACTCCCAGCTTTTTTAATCGATCATGAATTTGTTTGTACCTTATATCATTTTCTCCAAATAAAAAAAGAATAGGAAATGAACTTTTTTTTAATGCTTTCCAAAAAGAAGGCATTTTTGCTGGGCTAAGTTCTAAAAGGATGCGTTGCATGGCTTTTGGATTGTGTCTTAGCCGTTTTTTAAAAAAGAAGGGGAAAGAAGGATCTTTTTTAAAATTGGAAAAAAGGTCTTGGCAATACCATGTTTCTAAAAAAGATTTGAATCCTTCCTTATCGATCATTTCAACCCACTTTTTATCTTTTAAAAGACGTTTTTTACGCGCATTTTGATCCTCAATCCCTGGGTTTGTCGATAACAAAATGAGCTTTTGAATAAGATGAGGAAAGAGAAAAGCAAACTGAAGTGCAAGACGCCCTCCTAAAGAATATCCAATAAGAACAGAGGGAGAGAGGATCTCTTCCGAAAGCCACTTAGAAGGATTTGAAATAAAAGGGGCTTTTCTTCCATGACCTGGAAGTGTCAATGGAAGATGGGGTGTTTGAAAAGAAAAAGAAGACCAATCTTTGGGACTTCCTAAGAAACCATGGAGCAAATAAATCATTTTAATATATCCTTCTGAATACGACTGATTGTTTGCTTTAGTGGTGCTTGACATCCTCCTTTCCGTAAACGAAGAGGATTCCCTAGTGCTTTAACACCACTTTGAGAGTTAAGCATGCATCGCTGCTTCCTACTAGTTCCTGCTTCATAGAGGTTGCCAACGCATTCTCTCCACAGGCTAACACCCGATGCCCTCG